>JAIFLS010000061.1 GCA_020048935.1 bacterium
GGCAGCCGTTCAACCAGCCGCTGTGCGCGCGTCTGGTTCTCGGCCAGAGCCAGGTTCAACTGCTGCGCCATATCATCGGCGCTGGCATACTGAAGGGCGACGACATCGGTTACGCGCGCCATGCCAGGCTGGTCGATTTCCGCCAGCAGGGCCTCCACGCGCCGGATGCCGGAGGCTGAGTCCGTCACCACCAGATGGTTGGTCTCCTCCAAGGCGCGGACGGTTCCTCCTGCCGACTCCTTGCCCGGCTCCAGTGCCTTGCCGATCGCGGCGGCCGACACATGCGTCAACCTGAATATCTTGGTGTAGACACCCTGGGCGGGCACCGTGTCCCCGGCACCTAGCACGGCGGCAAGGCCGCCCCGTTGCCCCTTCAGCGCCACCACATGCAGCACACCGCCGGAGTCCTGGACGGAATACCCCGCTGATTCGATAATCGAAAGGAAGAGCGGATAGATCTCCGCTGGAGAGACACGCGGCGAAACCACCGTCAGCTTGCCGGTTACCCCCTCCCCGATGACAAAGCGCTTTCCTGTCACCTCCCCTACCAGCTTGACAAAGGAACGGATCTCCACATCCTCGAACGTGAAGTTGATCCCCGCGCCGGCGGATGCGGTTTGCCCGGATGGCTCCGCCGCGCGAATGGCGCCGATCAGCAGCAGGAATGCCAGACCTGTCAATAACCGTGTCATTTAAGGATTCCCCGTTCCGATGCCTCGACAAAACCAACCAGATGATCAAGCGTCGCGCATGTTCCGAGGGTCGCCCGGATCTGCTCGATAGCCTGCTGAACCGAGAGATCCTGGCGGTACAGAAGCCGGTAGGCCTTCTTCAGCAGTTGGCGGTCATCATCGGATACCCCGCGACGCTCGAGCCCGATCAGGTTGAGCCCGCGCACGGCAGCCGGGTTGCCGTCCACCATCATGAACGGCGGGCAATCCTTGACCACTTTCGTGCAGCCGCCGACCATGCACATGCGTCCGATGCGGCAGAATTGATGGACCCCGCTCAGCCCGCCGATCACGGCATGGTCCTCGATCAGGACATCCCCCGCCAATGTCGCGCAATTGGCCATGATCACGCCGTTGCCGACCCGGCAGGCATGCGCCACATGGCAGTAGGCCATGATGTGACAGTCGGCTCCGACAACCGTCTTCTCGCCCTCGTGCGTCCCCGAGTTCACCGTGACGTACTCGCGCAGCGTGGTGCGCTCGCCGATCTCGACCGTCGAACTTCCGCCGCGGAATTTCAAGTCCTGGGTCTGTGAACCGATGCAGGCGAACGAGAACAGGTTGCATCCGGCGCCAATGGTTGTATGGCCGTCGATGACAACATGCGGTCGCAGGCAGGCCCCGTCGCCGATACGGACATCCGGTCCGATGACGCAATAGGCCCCGATATCAACGTCACAACCGATCTGCGCCCCATCCGAGATTACTGCTGTAGGGTGAATCCCGCTCATGCGCCTGCACTCCCGGCTGAGATCATGCACATCATCTCCGCCTCGGAAGCGACCTCGCCATCCACGCTAATCTGCGCCTTGAAACGTGCTATCTTGGCCCGCAATTTCGTGATCGTCACCTCAATCCGGCACTGGTCGCCGGGCTTGACCACCTTACGGAAACGCGCGCCGTCAATCCCCATGAAAAAGGGCACGCCATCGGGATTTCCCGCGATGCGGTTCAGCAGGATACCTGCCGTCTGCGCCATCGCCTCAAGCTGGAGCACTCCCGGCATCACAGGCAACCCAGGGAAATGCCCTTGGAAGAAAGGCTCATTTATCGTCACGTTCTTGATGCC
Organism: bacterium; assembly: GCA_020048935.1. Lineage (GTDB taxonomy): Bacteria > Verrucomicrobiota > Kiritimatiellia > UBA8416 > UBA8416 > UBA8416. The sequence goes on from JAIFLS010000061.1 coordinate 1,801, forward strand.
GACAATCCGCTCCTTGTCATCGCATTCCACGATCTTGTCCACCAGCAGAAACGGATACCGGTGCGGTAGCAGTTTCATGATCTCCTCGATACCCAGAGTCACCATCTTTATTCTCCTCGTTTCGTTCGTCCCAGCGAAAGCCAAGCCGCAACCAAGAGCGGCAAACCGCCGGACCACACCTAAACTGGTTGCAGTATGCAACCGCTGCCGATTTAAGGCAAACCAATTTTCCCGGCTGGCGCGTTGGAAAGCGGCATTGACTTTCCCGTGCCCTCTGTGACAAATTCCAACCAACTGGATTCAAGAGGTAAACATGCAGATTATAGAGCCTTCGGTAGAAACCATCATGAACGAGATTCGTAGCGGTCTCGATGACACGACGCTTTCGGATACCACGATTGCCGCCGCTGAATCCGGGCGGACACTCCAGTCCGAGCTGCGCAAGGCGGCCGGGGCAGCAGCACTGCTGGGGCGCTGCGGCGGGAGTCTGCGCGGTCGTCTCTGTCGCCTGCTCGCCGCGCCAGCAAGGCCCGTTGTCGAACAGCTCGATCTCTTTCATGCCGCTGTCTGCGGGGCTCTCGGAAAGTTGACGGAACATAGTGCCGGACAAACGAGGATCGGGCAGAAAGTTGAAGAGCTTGAGAAGCGCCTACAGGCACTGGAAGCGCAACAACGAAACTCCCAGCAAAAGGATGTGCGGTGAAAATCGCCTTTGTCTGCCCTTTTTTCGGGCCGGAGGCCTCCGGCGGTGCCGAATTCGCCGCGCGCAGCCTCGCCCTGCATCTGGCGGCGGCGGAGGTGCAGGTGGAGGTGCTGACAACCTGCCTGCTGGACCTGCCACACGGGATCACCGAGAACTTGCATCCGGAAGGGGCGTCGACAGACGGCCCCTTGACCGTGCGCCGATTCCCGGTGGAGAAGGCCGACATGCGGCATTTCGGCACACTCAACGACCTGATCATCGGCGGGACTCCCGTGACGCTGGCCGAGGAACGTCAATTCATGACGCGGCATGTGACCAGTCTTGCATTAATCCGTTACCTGGCCGCGCATGCCGACGACTATGATCGTTTTGTATTTATCCCCTACCTTTTCGGCACGACCTGTTTCGGTGTGATGGCCGTCGCTCACAAGAGCATCGTAATCCCCTGCTTCCACGATGAGGGCTACGCCCGCCTTCAGCTCGTCCGACGGATGTCGGACGCCGCGCACCGCTTCGTTTTCAACGTGCCTGCGGAGCAGCGGTTCGCCATGCAGCAGTTCAGCATCGCGCCGGAGCGTTGCGAGACGATCGGTCTCGGTGTCGACACCTCGATTACTGGCGATGCGGCGCGCTTTCGCAACCGTTTTGGAGTGACCGACCCGTTTCTCCTCTACGCCGGACGCCGCGACACGACCAAGAACGTGCATACGCTGATTGACTATTTCCTGCGCTATAAGCAGACCCGCCCCGGACCGCTCAAGCTCGTCCTGGTCGGGGCGGCTCCACTGCCGGTCCAGGGATCCCATCCTGATCTGGTTGACCTCGGATTTGTCAGCGAGCTGGAGAAGCACGACGCCTACGCCGCTGCCGCGCTCTTCTGTCAACCCTCGTTGAACGAGAGTTTTTCGTATGTGCTGATGGAGGCTTGGCTGTGCGGTGTACCATGCCTGGTGCATGAGGGTTGCGAAGTCACCCGCGACCACGTTGTTGAAAGCGGTGGCGGCCTGCTTTTCAAGAACGCCGCCGACTTTGGTGCCGTACTAGACCGTCTGCTTGGCAATGAACCGCTGCGTTGCGCGATGGCGGCCGCAGGCCGCCGGTATGTGCTGGAACGCTACGACTGGCCACGGGTTGTCAATCGATTCAAGGCGGCTTTCACGATTTGATCAGGGTGCTCCCTGGACCGCCTGGTTCCACTTTTGCTTCTGCGCCCGTATGAATGCATCGACATCATCAGGAGCCTTGTCAACGTTGACCGGGGGAACCGGATCGTCGGGAGCCTTGTCATCGGCAATGGGGGGAACCGGATCAACAGCAGGCTTTTCCTTTGACGGCGCGGGAGATACATCACGGTTCGCGCCCCGGGCGACCTTGCCGTCGGAAGACGTCCACGGTTCGACACGCGCCACAGGATGCGTCGCAGGTGTACCGGCCGGTTCCTTCGCGGCGGCAGCGGATTCACGCGGAAAAACATTTTTCCTGGTAACGGAAGGTTCGGCGAGTTCACTGCCCGACCAGCCTTTCTTCCACATACCTTCAATATTCAGCGAATCCCGCCGCCGCTTCGTCTCGCGATCCACCTGCTCCGGTGTATCCAGCACATAGGGCGTGATGAACACGATGGTCTCCGTGCGTCCTCGTCCTCGACGGTCGGAGTTGAACAAGCGGCCCAGTATCGGTATGTCCCCGAGCAAGGGGATCTTCGTCCGTGACCGTGAATCGCTCTCGCGCACGGCTCCGCCAAGCACAATCGTCTGCCCGCTTTTGACGGCGATCGAGGCCTCAAGAACACGGTTGATTGAAATGGTCTGTCCGGTCAGATTCTCCGTAGCAGTCCCCGTGACAGTGCCAGGCTCGCTGATTTCCTGCTTGATCGCCATCATCACGACCTGATCCTCGTTGATCTGCGGCTTAACGGTCAAGACCAGGCCAACCTCCTTTTGATCATACTGGAAATCCCTGAATTGACCTGACGACCCCGATGTGGATTCCCCCTTGTAGACATAGATCAGTTCCGTGGATGTCAGCTTGGCCTCGGTATTGTCCGTCGTCAGCAAGGCTGGGGTGGAGACCACGCGCGAGCGGGAATCCCCTGCGCTGGCTTTGATGATCGCGTTCAAATTTAAATCGAAAAGAGTGAAGTAGTAGCCCAGACCTCCGGTTGTCAGCGATGCGGGATCGTTGAGAGTCGTCGCATCCAGTGGGACCGCGCCACCTCCGCCACCTCCTGCAAAGGAGAAGATCGGCGACCGCTGGCCAGAGGAATCGCGCTCATACGCCGTCATGGATTTCTGCACCCACGAAACCCCCGTCTCCACATTGTCGTCCAGTGACACCTCGATAATCACCGCCTCGATCAGAACCTGCGAGAGCATCATGTCCATGTCCATGATGATTTCCTCCAGGGTAGCCATGTCCGACTTGCTGGCCATCAGGATCAGGGAATTTGTACGCTTGTCCGAAAGAATCTTGATATTATCCTTGGACAGCTCCCCGATACTCGATTTACGGTCGTCTGGCTGATTAGCCTGCCGGCTGCGCAGGGCCGCCTCGATCTCTGCCAGGCGCTTGGATTCCGTGGTCGGTTCCGTGCCGCCCCGAGCCGCCGGAGTCCTCCCTTCCTCCTTTTGCGTGGCCCCGATCAAATCGTTCAACATGCCAGCCACCTCTTCCGCCGTGGCAAAGTCCAGGCGCCTGACCTTGACCATCACATCAGGCGCGGTTTCAACATCGAGGACGGCGATGATCCGCTCGAAGAATCGCATGTTGGTCGGGCGCGTGATGATGATCAACTGGTTGGTGCGCTCGTCCGCGACAATCTGTACCTTGCCGCGGATGATCCCCCGCTCGGCAGCGTCAACCAGCTCGGCCTCCACTTCGGCCGTTACCGGCTGAATGGTGCGGGTCGGGCGGATGATCCCGGAAGGGGCGGGCTGGACGACTCCTGGAGCACCGGTGTCCTTGGCCCGCGGCACCGTGGACTTCTTTTCCAGGTCCTTCTGGGATTCGGCAATGATCTCCTCCAGGCGGCTTTTGATCTCGGATGCCTTGGCGTAGCGGATCTGGATGATGTTCGGCTCTTCCTTTGCCTCGACCGGCTGGTCGATCAAACGCAGGATCTGCAGCATGCGGTTGATGTTCTCGGCAAAGTCGGTAATCATGAGCGCGTTGGTTCGTTCGAACTGGTTGATCTGCCCATTCTCATTGCGCATCGGCTCGATCGCCGCGACCGCTTCTGCAAGATCAATGTGCTTGAGCGGGACCATCTGGCTGATCATCGTGCCGGAACGCTCGGCAACGAGGCCCTCCGGGATCGTTTCAAGGATTTCGAGGCCCTCTTTCCTGACCGACTTTACAGGCACGACGCGGATAAAATTATCACCGAAATCCACGAGGCCGACACCGTGCATGGTCAGCACCGTCTCGAGCGCCTTGAGATAATCCTCGATACTGATAAAGCCCTGGCTGCGCAGCGTGATGGTCGGTGTCGGTAAACCCGGTGCCCGCAGCAGGATCTTGCCAGTCTTCTCGCTATAGTCGGTCAGGATTATATCGAGCGGAGTGTCGAGATACTTGAGTTGGGCCGTCACCGGTTCCGCCGGGGCCGCGGGCGC
>JAIFLS010000122.1 GCA_020048935.1 bacterium
GCTGCGCGGCCACGCGCTCCAGCCGCTGCCGCTGCACGACGGCGTCCGCTCCGTCTTCTGCCAGATACAGGTCGGACTCCAGCAGCAGCCGCTCGGGCGGGACCACCTGCATACACGCAACCGTCTTCGGACTTGGCGTATCATCACCGGCTTTGAAAGAGAAGAACGCACCCAGTCGCGCCAGCGGCACGATCATTTCCGCACTGCCGCCATAGGCGTGCAGCACGAGGCCGCGCGGCAGGGGGCCGACGGCTGCCAGCGTATCGACGAGCGCCCCCCAGGCACGCACGCAGTGGATAATGGCGACGCGCCCGAGCCGCTGCGCCAACTGGAGCTGCGCATCCAGCAGCGCCTGCTGCCGCGCGGGCGACGCCCCGTCGCGCCGGACGAAATCAATCCCGATCTCGCCCACGGATGCCTGCGGGTCGGCGGCCAGCAGCCTAGCCAACTCATCCAGCGCCGCCGCATCCGCGCCTGCCTCGCCCGGCACGAACCAAGGATGCAGGCCGTAGGCCGGTATCACACCGGGCACGCCCGTCGCCGCCCGCTGTAGCGACGCCCAGTCGTCCGGCGACGTCCCGCAGCAGACCATTCCCCCGATCCCCTCCCCGTAACCCAGCAAACCGGACACTCCGCCTGTCGTCGCAGGCCAATGGCAATGCGCATCGAAATAAACCGTTGAATTCATAAGTTGACACCTTAGACGCATTTGCTAAATTAAGCAACATTCAGGCCGACTTGTCGATTTGATGGAGTCCATAAAAGAGGGAGTTCAGGCGTGGATACGGAATTATTGAATGAACAGGTGCAGGTGGAGCGGAAATGTTTTTCGTTCAGCCTGCGGGAAAACCCGAGGGGGCGTTTTCTCCGCATTACCGAGGATGTCGGCGGCCGTCGCGATACGATTATCGTGCCGTCCACCGGGCTGACCCAGTTTCGCGACATTCTGAATCTTGCAATTGCCGCAGATGAAAAGGCAGGCCCCTGTAACGTCGAGTCAAACTAGTGCCCGCTTTCATCCATTTCCAGAGACGAATTTCCATGGCGATCTGTGCAGCCGCACTGGTCGCCGCCCCGGCCGCGCGCCTGTCCGCAGCCGATCCGTCGCGTTCCGCCCAGCCGGCCACCGGGACGGCGGACGACGACGAGGTTCCCATAGCCGCCGCGCTCCTCGCGGGCGTCGTGCAGCAGCTTCCCCCGGAGCCGATCCGCGTGACCGGCGAACTGCTGGTGCGGCGGCGGCGCGGCGTCCCGATCACCACCTACGGTTTCGAGCTGGTCGCCCGCTGGGGCGCCGACACCCCGGAGACGCAATACACGATCCGCGATGCCTTTGGCGATCCGATCGAGCAGCTTACGCTCACGCACGGCAGCAACCCTGTCGTCGCCTACGCGGCAGGCAACCCGCTGGAACCGCGCCCGATGGTCACGCTCGCCCGTTCGATACAGGCCAGCGACATCACCTGGATGGACCTGACGCTTTCGTTCCTGTGGTGGACGGACGCCCGGATTGAAGGGGAGGACTCCGTCAAGGGGTTCGATTGCCACGTCATCCGCGTCAATGCCCCGCCCGACCAGCAGGGCCCCTACAAGAGCGTACGGCTCTGGATCAGCAAGAAGGCCGGCATGATGCTGCGGGCGGAAGGGCTCGATGCCGACGACAAGCCCGTGCGGCGGCTCTGGATCAACAGCGTCCAGAAAATCGACGATTCCTACATGATCAAGGATATGGAAATCCAGAAATACCCGGCTGTCCAGCGCACCAAGCTCAGCATTGCCGAAGTGGAACGCCTGCAGCCATGAGCATGACCCTACTGATAATCCAGATCGCCATTCTTGCCGTCCTGCTGCTGTTTTCGGCCTTCTTCTCGAGCTCGGAAACGGCGCTGTTCACCATCAACGCCCTGCACCTCGCCCGGATCCGCCAGAAGCAGCCGAAGATCGCCGACCGGATCGAGACGCTGCTCGCCAGTCCCACGCGGCTGCTCTCGACGGTCCTGATCGGCAATACCGTCGTGAACGCCAGCAGTGCCGCGCTCGGCTTCGCGATCCTCAGCGGGCGTGGCATCCCCCACGCCGAGATGATCGCGATCCCCTGCATGACCGTCCTGCTGCTGCTCGTCGGGGAGGTGGTCCCGAAACGCTTCGCCATGAAGCAGGCCGAAAGGACCGCCGTCCTTTACGTGCGCCCCCTTTCCGCCTGCATCTGGCTGTTCACACCCGCCCGTGTGCTGCTCGAACGTTTCGCCATGATTTTCAAGCACCACCTGATCGAGCACGGAAAGACCCTATCCGAGGACGAGTTCCTGACCGTCGTCGAGGTCGGCGAGGAGGAAGGCGTCCTCAATGAGGAGGAACGCACGATGGTGGACGGCATCATCCGCCTCGAGGAGACGCATGCCTGCGACATCATGACCCCGCGTGTCGACCTGGCCGGGATCGACCTCGACGACCCGACCACGGCCCAGATGGAGACCGTTCGCCGCTGCCGCTTCCACTACCTGCCGCTCTACCGCGGGACCATGGACCATATCGAGGGTTTTCTTGACGTGCCCGCCTTCCTGCTGGCCGGCGGCGGCGATATCGCCGCTGCCACCCTCAAGCCACACTTCGTGCCCGAAAACGCGCCGCTCGACTCCCTGCTGGCCGACTTCCAGCGCGAGCACCGCCGGGTCGCCATCGTCTCCGACGAGTTCGGCGGCACGGCCGGACTGATCACCCGCGGTGACATCATCGGGGAGATCGCCGATGACGTGGACAACGAGTTCGGCGACCCGCACGAGGATATCCAGCAGATCGGCGAGAACCAGTGGATACTCGCCGGCAGCGTCAGTATCGAGGATGTCAACTACGAGCTGGACCTGGAACTCGAGGCCGAGGGGGCCGACCGGATCGCCGGATGGGTGACCGCGCAGATGGAGCGGATCCCGCGTATCGGCGAGACGACCGAGGCACAGGGATGCCGAGTGACCGTCCAGCGTGTCCGCCGCCAGCGCATACTGCTGGTCATGCTCGAGAAGCTGCCAAGGGCGGAATCGGAAGAGGAGGTGGACACATGATCACCTCCCACGTGCTGTTGCTCCTGGCCTGCATGGCGGCCAGTGCGTTCTTTTCGGGTATCGAGACGGGGATCATCTCGATCCACCGCTTCCGCCTGAGGCATTTCGTGCGCCAGGGCTCGCGCAATGCACGAATCCTGGAGTATTTCGTCGAGCACAGCGACCGCTTGCTGGGCACCACTCTGGTGGGTAACAACATCTGCCTGGTGGTCATGTCGGTCGCCGCCGCCAGCCTGGCGCTGAATAGCGGCATTCCCGGTGCCCAGGCGCTGTCCACCCCGGTGCTGGCGGTCCTGATCATCGTATTCGGCGAGTACATCCCGAAAGCCTGGTTCCAGGCGCGTCCGATCGAGCGCTGCCTGCGCTTCTCGGGGGTGCTGCAGACGGCCGAATGGCTGCTGCGCCCGTTTGCCTACATCATCATCGCCCTCGCCCGGCTGCTTTCGCCCGGCGAGCGCAGCAAGACATTCTCCCGCCCGGCACCGTTCGTTACCCGCGACGATCTCAAGGTCCTGGCGCACGAGGGCGAGAAGGACGGCGTGCTCTCCGCCAAGGAGCGCTACATGATCCATCGCGTGATCGAGCTTTCCAGCCGCAAACCCAGCGATATCATGGTGCCGCGGGAGAAGATCGTCTTCGTCCACGACGATATGCCCGTCCCGGAACTATTCGCCTTCGCCCGCCAGGCCGGATTGACACGCCTACCGGTCATCAACCGTGCCAGCGGCCGTTTCACAGGCATCGTGAATGTCTTCTACGTGCTTTCGGCCGGCGAGAAGGCACTTGAAAAGACGGTTGCCGCCTACGCGCGACCGGCCCTGTTCGTCCCCGTCACCATGCCGGCTGACCGCCTCCTGCCGCAGATGCGGCGCGCCCGGCAGCCGATGTGCCTGGTGCGCGGCACGAGTGACGAGGTGATCGGACTGGTCACCACCGAGGACATCCTGCGCATCATCGTGGGGAAACTGTGAGACTGCCGATGGCGGCGGCCGCCGCCGACTGCCCGGCCTGCGGGCGATATATCGGACGGGCGACGGTCTGCCCCTACTGCGACGTGGACATCCCCGTACCGTTGCGGTTACGCCTGCTGCGGATCGGCGCGTGGGTGCTGGCGTCAGGCGGCCTGCTGCTGACCTGGGTGATGGCAACCGGCATGAGCGGAACCGCCATCCGTCATGCTGTCATCGTACTGCCCGACCTGCCCTTCCGCTTCTACACCGTTATCAAACCCCATCTCCACTGGATGCTTTGGTGCGGCATCGTGCTCATATTGCTGGCGGAGCCATTGCAGCCGGTATCCGCCGGCAAGGCCAGCTGGCGACGGTTCCTGGCCGCCAACCGCCCGACCGGCATGGCCGCACTGGTTTTCGGGCTGTCCGGGATGCTCGGCGTTATCCTTTTCAACGCCGCGACGTTCACCCCCGGCCTTGCCTGCCTGGGCCTGGTACCGGCTGGCGGCATCGGGGCACTGCCCCTGCTGCATGACGTCCGCCGCCGGAACGCGCTCGGCATCATCCTGGTGCCGCTGGCCTGCGAGCTTTCCGGCCTCTCCCCCGCCCTCGCCGCCTTGCTGCGCCTGCACTGAAAAGCCGCACTTGCGGCGCAAGTGGGCTACTGTAGCCCGCTCGCGCCGCGAGCGTGGCGGATCGCCACTCGGTCGGGGATTGCATTCCGCCTGCCAATCCGCTACTTTGCCTTCATGAAAGCTGAAGAAACGCTCACGGCCGCCATCCCCATGCGGCAGGTAGGCCCCTTGCGTCTCGTCTATGACGGGGCAGAGGAAACCGTCTGCGTACCCATGGCGACGTTTGAATCGCCGCTCTGGCCATCCACCGCGCGCGGGGCCCGCGTGTCGATGCAGACCGCCGGGATCGCGGTCTCCATCGCCGCCGACGTCATGGCACGCTCGATCCTGCTCGAGGCCCCCAGCGCGGCCGAGGCGGTCGCCGCCGTCGCCAGTCTCTGCAACGACAAGCCGCGCATCGCCGAGGCGGTCAACACCACGAGCCGTTTCGGCCGTTTCAGCGACCTGCACTGGCAGATCGTCGGCAACCTGGTCTACCTGCGCATCGAGATGCAGACCGGCGACGCCTCGGGCCACAACATGGTCACCGCCGGTGCCGAGGCGGCAATGAACGCGATCCTCGCGTGGCATCCGAACCTGCGCTACAGCTCGCTCTCGGCCAACTACTGCACCGACAAGAAAACCTCCGCCGTCAACGGCATCCTCGGGCGCGGCAAGTACGCGATCGCCGAGCTCCGAGTTCCCGAGGCGCTCTGCCGCAAGCTTCTGCGCACCACCCCGCAGGCCATCGCCACGCTCAACACCCGCAAGAACCTGCTGGGGACGGCGCTGGCCGGCGGCACGCGCTCGGCCAATGCCCACGCGGCCAACATGCTGCTGGCGGTCTATCTGGCCACCGGCCAGGACGCCGCCAACATCATCGAGGGCTCGCAGGCCTTCACCCTGGCCGAGACCGACCAAGAAACCGGCGACCTGCGCTTTTCCGTCACGCTCCCCAACCTGATCGTCGGCACCGTAGGCAACGGCAAGGCACTGCCCTTCGTCGAGGCGAACCTCGAAGCCCTCGGCTGCCGCCAGGCGCGTGCGACCGGCGATAACGCCCGCCGGCTGGCGGCAATCACCGCCGCCGCCGTGCTCTGCGGCGAACTTTCGCTGATGGCCGCGCTGACCAATCCCGGCGAGCTGATGAACGCCCACCGCAAACTGGAGCGTGCCGGCCGTGAGTAATCCCGTCAACGATCGCAAGTTCGACCACATCCGCATCCTGCGGCACGACAAGGATACCGACCGCCGCAAATACTATTTCGACGATATCCGGCTCACGCACCGGGCCCTGCCGGAGATCGATCTCGACGAGGTCGATACCCGACTCGACTTCCTTGGCAAGACACTCTCCTTCCCGCTGCTGATCTCCTGCATGACCGGCGGCAGCGGCGAGGAACTTCTACAGATCAACCGTAACCTGGCGCAAGCCGCCGAAGCCACCGGCGTAGCGATGGGCACCGGCTCGCAGCG
>JAIFLS010000036.1 GCA_020048935.1 bacterium
TCGTGCGTGCCCGCCAGCCGGGCGACCGCATCGCCATGATCGGGATGCCGGGAGAGCGCAAGGTGCAGGACATCCTGACCGACGCCAAGATCCCTGCCACACAGCGCGACAGCATCCCGGTCTTCACCATCGCCGGCGAGGTCGTCTGGATCCCCGGCTGCCGTCCCTCGCGCCACTGGGCCGTCCCCGCCCCGGACGCACCCTCGCTCCGCCTCCGTGTGTATGAGTATGGGAGCGTGTGAGCGCGTCGAGGCACCCTTGCCCGACCTGCCGGGCATAAAGACTGCCGAGCCCCTAGCAAATGGCTAGAAAACCGCGCTGACCGGCCTGCCTGGGAACTTCACAAGAAGATCACACCGGGGACCGTGTTCCTGAACCCGATTGTGCAAAGTCAACTTTGTCACGGCTATGTTGCCGAACGCTTGAATGAACCTTTTCAGGAGTTTATTGACTTCCTGAAATAGGTTCGATTCGGATGTTGGATTATTCGAAATGTGCAATCAGGACATGGGTAACACAACGTGGGGGCTGTGGGAGCAAGATGCTCCCGCCACTTTGGGAATGCCTTTACCTTTCCATTTGGCTTGCAGCTATGCGGCCGGGGTGGCACCCGGCCCTCCAGTGGGTAGCCGACCGGGGTGGAACCCGGAAATAGAGGGGCGCACTGGCAGGCCGGTTATGCCCGGATGGTCGGGCAAGGGTGCCACGACCTACTCAAATGTGCTACGGGATCACATCGTAACATATTACATTTGAACGGCTTTGATGACGCTCGCTGACAATTTTGCAGGGGCCTTGTCGCGCTGACAGGCCAAGGAGAACCGGCGCATGGCCATGGTCACGGCGGCATCGTCCATCCCCCCGGCTTTCCTGCCAACTTCCGCCAGGGTCAGCCCCGTGCAGCGACGCGCCACCCCCAAGACCAGATACCGTCGCTTGTCGCCATGCCGCTCGCGAAAGGCAGACCACGGTTCGCCGGTTTGACGCCCCACCTCCGCCACCACACCGCACGGCTCAGCGTCCGCAGCAGGCGTGGATGGTTGCGACGAGGACTTCGGACGCTTCGCTTTTGGCTACATAGGCGGCGGCGCCAGCTTTGCGCATATCGTCCCCGCGGTCGGACTCCGCATACATGGAGAGGCCGATGACGATCATCTCCGGGAATTCGGCGTGAATGACCCGCGTGGCCTCGATTCCGTCCATCTCTGGTATTCCGATGTCCATGAGGACAACGTCTGGATGCAGGGAACGAGCCTGCGCCACGCCGATCTTCCCGTCCGAAGCCTCGCCGACCACCTCCATGCCGGGATCCTGGGACAGGAGTTGAGTCAACCCCTGGCGCACGATCCGGTGGTCGTCGACCAGCAGGATCCGGATCCGGGCGGGCGAAGGTGACTCGGTCTGCACATTCAGTTTGCCGGCTACATCGGCCCGCGCCGACACCCCGACATGACCGGGCGACGCTACGGACGGGGACGGCAACGAGGCGATCGGCGCCATCAGGGTGACGCGACAGCCGTGTTTCGGCGCACTTTCTATCGTCATGAGCCCGCCGAGCGCGTCGAAGCGCTCGCGAATCGCCAAGAGACCGAATCCGCACTCCGGGCCGTCGCACCGGTCGGGCGTGGACGGGGCAAAACCACAGCCCTTATCCGCGACGACCACCTCAATCCGCGCGTCGGGCCGGATCGCAATCGTCACTTCGGCCGTTGAGACGCCTGAGTACTTGACCACATTGAGCAGCAGCTCCCGCACGGAATGAAAAATCGCCTGACGCAAGTCCTCCTCAATCCCGTTGGCGCGTTCGTCCACTTCTGAATGGACGGTCAGTCCGTGCGTCTCCTTCATCCGAAGACGGATCCAATTCATGGCGTGGGCGATACCGCCCTCCCGCAGGATGGGCGGACTGAGTTCCAGAACGAGGGACTTGGATTCCCGAAGGGCCTCCTCCACGGCCGATCTGGCCATGTGCACGTTCTTGCGTAGCGCCTCGTCGACCTGTCGCTCCAATGCGGACAGGTTGAATCGGGCCCCGACGAGCAGCTGCTGAAGCTGGTCGTGAATGATCTGGGCTATGCGCTTGCGTTCCTGTTCCTCGGCACGGGCCAACTTCGCGCCGAGTTTTCGGAGCTGCGACGTGGTATGTTCCAGCGCGAGGTTGGCCTGCACCAACCTTCCTTCGGCCTCCTTGCGCTCGACGATCTCCTCCTGCAGCGAAAGGTTACGCGCCGCAAGTTCGGCGGTGCGCGCCTCCACGCGGCACTCCAACTCGGCGTGGGACTGCTGTAACAGATCCGCCTTCAGCGCCTGTATCGTGATGTCGTCGAACATCACGAACACCTTGTCGGCCACCGGCACTCCGAATGCAGCGATGGTCTTCACTGTGCGGTCCTTGCAGGTGATTCGGTAGTCGTCGCGCTGGATCTCACGGCCTTCTGCGAGGGCCGAGGCGACCCGCCCCATCCATCTCTCTCTAGCCTCGTTCCGGGCTCCGGGGTCCGGGTACGTCTTGAGCCACCACTGGTCCATGGTTGGGATATCCGAGGGCTGGTAGCCGAACGTTTCGATCGCCTTCCGGTTGATGTACTCGATGACGCCATCCACGCCGACAATGGCCATGGAGATTGGCGCCAGTTCGATGATCACCCGCAGGAGTTGTTCGCCGTGCCTTATCGCCTCCTCGGCCTGTTTGTGAGCGTCCACCTCAATCAGCAGCCGATCATTGACGCTTTGAAGCTGGTCCCGTGAGGCCGCGAGCTCGGCCGTACGCGCTCGCACGTTCTGCTCCAAGGTCTCTTGGTCCTCAAGCAGTTGCGTCTGTACCTCGCGCAGGCGCGTGAGCGAGACGGCCAGGTCCGCCCGGGTGGCGAGGTCTGTGCTCAGAAGCCGCTCGATTTCGTCCTCGATGATGCGCGGGGATGGCGCGACGACGAACTCGTCGCAGGGGGCGCCATTGGCGATGAACGCCGTTTGCGTCGCCCAGCAGTTGGTTCCAAAGCGCTTGGTGCAGTAGCCGGCGAGCTTGCCGGCGAGCATGGCGCTTCCCCAGCAGACGCCCAATCTCTTCTGGTACAACCCCTCCCACGTGTTGTAGGCCCGGAAGCGGCATTCTCTCTTGCCGGGGTCATCCCCAATGAGCAGCCACTCGCCCCAACCCGCGACCGCAGCCACGATCCCGATGGCCTTGAACCCGTCGCTGAAACCGGGATGGAGCGACATCAGCAACCAGTCGGCCTCCACGCTCTTGCGGCCCTCGGATTGAAGGGCCAGGGAGAAGCGTTCAGGCCCCACCATGGCGGCGACCCCGGACATAAGCCCGGCCAACGTGGAGTCCACCCACAGCATGGCCACCGGCAGGCCCTGGAAGGCGCAGGTTCCCTCCTGGGCATTCCACGTCAGAGGGATGCCCTGAACGACAACGCGGTCCTGGTTCGCGCGGGAGTCGCCGCGATCCGTGGTGGTTCCGGCTGCGGTCCTTGGTCGCTTCGTGTTCTCAACATCGCTCATGGCTTTGCTATGCCTTCCATCTCAGTTCTCGATCCCAAACTGCCTGAGTCGCCAGTGCCATTCAGGTCTGTCCCTATGCGATAAGTATTCATAGTAGTCGGATTATAGTGTGCTCTTTGGAAATCGTTTGTAAAAGCCATGTGAATTCTCTGCCGAACGCCTCGGATGAGGTTACAAAATTGAGCTCCGCTCAATTTTGTAACCTCAATCCGCTTGTTCGGAAGTCTCCGGTTTCTGTTTCCGAGGCGTGATCTGCCGGAAGATTGCAGCAAGTCCGATTAGGACTATGATCAAGTAGGCCATGGTCCATGGGATTGATTGTCCCTCGCCCCAAGCATGGAGGCCCCCCAGCGATGCGCCAAGCACCAGAACGACACCTCCGACTGCACCCCCGATCGATCTGCCTCTGTTGAATAGTCCCCGTATGGCTAAGCCAACCGCGGCAAGTGCCACGAGGAGTACGATTGCACCTGTAATTCCCATGATGTCTTCCTCTCTCTATGTTCCGAACGTCAACCATCAGTCGCGCCGCGTAGCGGCGTTGACTGGATGGTCTGGTTAGCATTTTGTATTTCCGCCTTCATTCCTTGGACTGATTCTGGAGTCAAGACTCCGTTAATCTCTGGCAAGGCCAATCTGAAAAATACTGAATCAATAATGTCTTTGTTTGTTTCTTCGAAGTCGACGTCTTCGCGACACTCTAGATTTTCAGCCCACTGTTGTAGTTGGGCGCTGGAAATCTCTCCCGCCAAGTATCTGTCTATGATCGAAAGAAGGTGCTCCCGAGTAATGATTAGCAATGGCTCATCATCCAGCCAATCCCAGCCGAACGTCCAAAGCTCAGCATGAAGCTGCTCTGTGGGTGGTCGATAAGCCACAAGCTCATGTAATATTTCGGCTCGTCGGTTCATTGTTTTCTTCTGCTAACAGTACTTATTATGCCTACTTCATTTTTTGTGACCCTGTGTTTCACCAGGGGTCAGGGTATAATTGCGGCAGATCGATTGTCAATCGCATAAAGTACGCCACTGTAGATGATTAAAAGCGATTTGAAAGGTGTCATCCTGGCTGCGAAGTAGGCTTTATGCAGATTGTCAGGTAGGCTTTATGCTCTCACCAGGAAATAATCGTCAACATTGCCATACACCAATTTGCACCCCCTCTACCTCTGCCGCAATCAGGCATATGCCAGGCGGCCCCTTGGCTGCGGTACAGTGCGGCCAAGCCCCTTGGCCGTGGTAATCCACTCTTGAATAATCTGTTGTGCGTTGGAGAGGGCTTCCTGATAAGTCTGCCCGTCTGCCATGCAACCAGGAAGCTCCGGTACTTCCGCGACAAAAGCGTTGTCTTCATCGCTCCAGAAAATGATGATTTCGTATTTTGATGCCATAATCAGTCCTCCATTTTAAGATTGTACTTCAGAATCACATCGCGAACCTGTTTTATCTGATACGGCTTTCCCTTGCCGCTTTTGGGTTGCAGGTTCAGGATCTCCTCGACTCCTGTCATCGTGAATATGTGGTGATCCCCTCGGATTCTCTCACCAAAGCCAAGGCGTATCAGTAGTGCGCACAGCCCGTCGAAGGGCACGTTCGCATCAGATCGACGCATCAGGATGTGCTGATATAGTTTTTCTTGATTACCCATGCTGACAAACTAGCACGGATGGACGCCGTCGTCCATTCTCTTCTCTGGCATGTCAGCGGTGAGGCGGCGGTATCCCGTCGCCTCCACCGCCTTGTCCTGCCATCTGTTTGAGTCCTGTTTCTATGACCTCGTGAAGCAACGTGATGATGTCGGGTAGCGTGTGATCGGCCTCGGACGGTCGGCTTGGCATAGTCGCCGTCGTGATGGATCGGGCACCCGCAAATCTCGCATTTCTCATTCATTTTATCTGGCAGAACGTTATTCCTACTTCATTTTTTTTGTGACCCTGTGTCTCACCCGTGGTCAGGATATATTTGGCACAGATCGATTGTCAATCGCATAAAGTACGCCACTGTAGATGATTAAAAGCGCTTTGAAAGATGTCAGCCTAGCTGCGATGTAGGCTTTATGCAGATTGCCAGGTAGGCTTTATGCAATCACCAGGAAATGATCGTCAACATGACTGCATAAAGCCTACTTCGCCGATAAAAGTGCAAAGGACCCAGCGATGAATGACCCGGTTTGTTCGAACACGATGCGCGAAGCAACCGTGCGAAACCCGCATGCCCCGCGTTTCAGGATAACTTTCTTCAGCCACCTCATCATGCGCGCCGGGGTCACCGACTCCAATATTACTAATCGTCAGTCCCGATTAATCCAATTACTGCCCTTACGCTTGAAGAAAGAGAGCCCCCGGCGGTGCCGTGCGTCGTCAAGTGTGCGCATGGCACCGCCGACCATAACTGAAATTGTCAATGGGTGCGCATGTGTCCGATCCAGAGGCTTTCCAGCAAGGCACCGCTGGCCTCATCCTCGATTTCGAGGAGGTACCACCGGTTCCAGGCGGGTACGGTCAGCTCGTAGGTTGAGCCGCCTTCCAGTCCCGTCACGCTCTGAATGAACTGATCGCCGGTCCGCTCATAGAG
>JAIFLS010000171.1 GCA_020048935.1 bacterium
CCGAGCTTGGAGTGGATATAGAATTCATCGGAGACGCGCTTGGCGTTGGGAAGCCCCAGCCCGGCACCGAAGCCGAGCGACTTTATCCAGTCGTCCGCCGTCGTGAACCCCTCGGTCAGCGCGTCCTCGACATTCGCGATGCCGGGGCCGCGGTCCTGGACGAGGATCTCGACCGCGTCGGGCGTGATCCGGTAGCTGATCGTGCCGCCGATGGAATGGACGACCTGGTTCATTTCCAGCTCGTACGAGGCGATGGCCACTTTCTTGATCAGCCGGCGGTCGACATGATGATCGCCCAGGTGTTTCTTGATCGTCGTGGACGCTTGCCCGCCGTGCTCGAAGTCGTGGCGGCGGGTGTGGAAAACGCGGGTCATTTCCAGTCCCGGGGTGACGTCGGTCTCCATCAGGGACTCGAAGCGGCTGACTTCCTGGAGCAGGCGGTTGATCAGGGTAACGTTGATGTCGCGCACCGTGATGATCCCGGCCAGCTCCTGGTTCGCATTGAGCACAGGGAATCGCCCGTAGGGATACTTGCTGAAGTAGGAGATCGCCATCGAGAGCGGCATTTCCGCTTCCAGCGTGATCACGCGCGAGGTCATCATCCTCTCCACGGGAGAGTCCATCTGCGCGATCTGCATGGCGCTGATCAGGTCATGGATGCTGACGATCCCGAACAGGCGCTTGCCCTCGACGACCGGCAGTCCGCTGATGCCGTTGTCCCGCATCCGTTCCTGCGCAGTGCGCATCGTGTCGTGGCGGTCGATGGTGATGATCTCGCTGGTCATGACATCGCGGATGCGGGTCGAGTATATCAGCTCCACCAGCGACAGCGGCGAGTTCTCAGGGCTCAGGTCCGGTAATCGGTTCACGGGGATCCTTGCTTATAACGTCAATTCATTTCAACGCCCAACGCCCAACATCCAACGCCCAACATCCAATGTAAGAATCCCTAACTTGGTTGTTGGATGTTGGGCGTTGGATGTTGGACGTTGAGTTCATGTTTTTCGGGTCGGCAGCTTGTTCAGAACTTCAACGGATCTCCACCCTCTAGGGCGGCGCCGATCGCGAGGCAGGCTTCGAATTTCGGCAGGGGCGAGGCGATCAACGCGATATTCAAATCCTTCGCCAGCTTCAGGGCGGAGGCGGGGGGCTGCTTGCCGTTGACCAGCACCACGCCGGCGGCTCCGACCAGGTCGGCGGTGCGGATCATCTGGTCCGAGGCCAGCGAGGTGACCAGCAGGAAATCCTCGCAGGTGACGACGAGCACATCGCTCATCAGGTCCGAGGCGACAACAGCCTGCACCGGGCGGGAGGTGGTGTCGGCTACCAGTAGCTTGCCGTGCAGATGGGTTGCCAATGCTTCAATGGTGATCATGCCTGTTCCTTTATACGCAGTCGGGTTTGCTGTGCGTTGACGAAATAAAACAGTTTTTCGACCTCGAGTGCAAGATTGACGTTTTCCACATTGCAGTTTTCCGAGGAGCGCATCGGCACCTGCGCGAAATTCAGGATGCCGCGGATGCCGTAGGATTCAAGGCGTTCCATCGTCTGTAGTGACGCCTCCTCTGGCACGGCCAGAATGGCTACCTGTATGCGCTGCTCGCGGATATACGCTTCCAGTTGGTCGACAGGAAAGACAGGGATTGCGCCGTCCGGATTCTGTCGCTGCGGATTCGTGTCGAATCCGGCCACGATCTTGATCTGCTCGGTATCGAACCCCCGGTAATTCATCAACGCCGAGCCCAGCTTGCCGCAACCCACCACGATCACACGCTGTTCGCTGTTCTTTCCGAGCAGGATGTTCAGTTTCTCGATCAGCTCGTTCACCTGATAGCCCCCCCGGCGCTTGCCGGTCAGGTTGCAGGCGGCAAAATCCTTACGCACCAGGGAAGCCGAAATACCCAATGCGTCACTTAAATTATCCGAGAAAACCTTGACGAAACCCATGGTTTTGAGCTTCACCAGGATTTTCTTGTACTGCGATAACCGTTTAATAAGATCATACTCCATAATAAGTTCCTTTCGTAACGTATTGTTGCAGTATTTATGTTTTATACATGTTTATGTCAACATAAAAGACGTTATTTATTGCCAAACATATATGTTTTGGATATAAAACATTCATTTTCATCAAAAAAGATGTTGCCTATGACATATAAGACTGGTAAAACATGAAGGCATCATTTCAAAACCGTGTGCCCGTTTTATGTCAAGGCGGGGCATCCATGGCGCTGGCTGGCGGATGAGGCAAGCATGCCGGACGGCGCGATTTTCAGGAGGACGAACGTTGAGTATTGCAAAAAAACAGGTGGCGGCCGTGGAGGAAATCCAGACGCTGACGCCGGAGCTGAAGTCGTTTATCGCCGAGTGGAAGGACCAGCCGGGGAACCTGATCATGGTGCTGCACCGGGTTCAGCAGCACTTCGGGTACGTGCCGCGCGAGATCGCGTTCGAGGTGGCTGATCTGCTGGGGACCCCGCTGGCCAAGATCTACGGGGTGATCACCTTCTACCATTTCTTCAAGATGACCAAGCCGGGCAAGCACACGATCGCGGTGTGCATGGGGACGGCCTGTTACCTCAAGGGAGGCCAGCAGTTGCTGGACGAACTGGAGGCCCTGCTGGGGGCGAAGGCCGACGAGGTCACCGACGACGGGGAGTTCTCGATCACGGCCGTGCGCTGCATCGGCTGCTGCGGCCTGGCACCGGTGTTGACGGTGGATGGCGAGGTCTATGGCAATCTCAAGCCGGATCAACTCGCGGGCATCGTCGCCAAATACCGGGGGAAATAAGTCTTGCATGCGTCGCTTTGCGATCAGCTCGCCGACCTGGTGCAAAACGCGCTGGAGGCGGGGGCGACGCGGGTGACGCTACGGGTTGCGGAGACGGTGGGACGCCTGGACGTGGCCGTCGGCGACAACGGTTGCGGGATGAGCGAGGCGGTGCAGGCACGTGCGCTGGATCCGTTCTACAGCGACGGGCGCAAGCACCCGAACCGCCGGATGGGACTGGGGCTGGCGTTCCTGAGGCAGATGGTGGAGGCGACCGGCGGGGGGCTTGAGCTGCGATCGGCGGTTGGCACCGGGACGGATGTGCGGTTCTGGCTGGATGCGCGGCATGTGGACATGCCGCCGATGGGGGATTGGGGCGCGACACTGACGGGGATGATGGCGTTCCCCGGCGACTATGAGCTGGAGATCGAGCGGCGGCGGGGGGACCAGGGTTACCGCATCCGGCGCAGCGAGCTGATCGAGGCGCTGGGAGAGCTGGAGACGGCGACGTCGCTGGCGATGGCAAGGGATTATGTAGCCTCCCAGGAGGAGGCGTTAACGATGCGGAAAGGACAAGGACATGGGAGCAATGACACTTGAGGGGCTGCGCAAGCTGCGCGAGGAAAAACAGCAGGCGCTGGCACAGCGCGACGCGGGCGAGGGCAGTATCGAGGTGATTATCGGCATGGGCACCTGCGGGATCGCCGCCGGCGCGAAGGAGACGTTCTCGGCCATGGTGGACGAGATCAGCCGCCTGCGCCTTGGCAATGTCGTGGTCAAGCAGACCGGCTGCATGGGGCTGTGCGCCAGCGAGCCGTCCGTCGAGGTGGTTGTCCCCGGCATGCCCGGCGTGGTTTATGGCAAGGTGGATGCGGCGATCGGCCGCCGGATTGTGAATTCGCATATCGTCAAGGGCGAGCTCGTCGGTGAGTATCTTTTCGACAAGCCAGCCGCTGACATCATGAAATAAAGGAGAGGGAACGAGACAATGGCTTACAAGCAGTATGTACTGGTGTGTTCCGGCACGGCCTGTGAATCGTCGAAGAGCAAGGATCTGATCCAGAACCTCAACGACGAGGTTCGCAAGGCCGGGCTCGCGAACGATGTGCAGGTGGTCAAGACGGGCTGTTTCGGCTTCTGCGAGAAGGGCCCGATCGTCAAGGTGCTCCCCGAGGAGACGTTCTACGTGCAGGTCAAGCCCGCCGACGCGGCCGAGATCGTGGCCGAGCATCTGGTCAAGGGGCGTCCGGTCAGCCGGCTGTTGTATGATGCGGCCCAGAGCAAGGCTCACGCCAAGCTCGAGGATATCCAGTTCTACCAGAAGCAGGTGCGCATCGTCCTGCGAAACTGCGGCGTGATCGATCCGGACTCGATCGACGAGTACATCGCCCGCGACGGCTACGTGGCGCTCGAGAAGGTGCTCTTCGAGATGAGTGCCGACGACGTGATCAACGAACTCAAGAAATCCGGCCTGCGCGGGCGTGGCGGCGCGGGCTTCCCGACCTGGCGCAAGTGGCAGTTCACGAAGGACGTGCCCGGCGACGAGAAGTACATCATGTGCAACGCCGACGAGGGCGACCCCGGCGCGTACATGGATCGCAGCACGCTTGAGGGCGATCCGCACTCGGTGCTTGAAGCCATGATGATCGCGGGCTTCACCTGCGGTTCCTCCAAGGGCGTGATCTACATCCGCGCCGAGTACCCGCTGGCGATTGAGCGACTCAATACGGCGATTGCCAAGGCCAAGGACTACGGCCTGATGGGCGAGAAGATCCTCGGTACGGATTTCTCCTTCGATATCGAGATCCGGCTCGGGGCCGGTGCCTTCGTCTGCGGCGAGGAAACCGCGCTGATCGCCTCCACCGAGGGTGGACGCGGCATGCCCAAGCCGAGGCCGCCGTTCCCCGCCGTCAAGGGGCTGTGGAACAAGCCGACGGTGATCAACAACGTCGAGACCTGGGCCAGCATCCCGGTGATCATCATGCGCGGCGGCGACTGGTATGCCCGCATCGGCACCGAGACATCCAAGGGCACGAAGGTGTTCGCGCTGACCGGCAAGATCAACAACTCGGGCCTGGTTGAAGTGCCGATGGGCACGACCCTGCGCGAGATCATTTACGGCATCGGTGGCGGCATCAAGGGCGGCAAGGCGTTCAAGGCGGTGCAGACGGGCGGGCCGTCCGGCGGCCTGATCCCGGCCCAGTACCTGGATACCCCGATCGATTACGAGAACCTCCAGAAGCTCGGCTCGATCGTGGGCTCCGGCGGCATGATCGTCATGGACGAGGATGACTGCGTGGTGGACATCACCCGCTTCTATCTCGACTTCTCGGTCGACGAGAGCTGCGGCAAATGCGCACCTTGCCGTATCGGCGGGCGTACCCTGCTGAACCTGCTCGACAAGGTGGCCAACGGCAACGGCACGGTCGCGGATGTCGAGCAGATGCAGACCCTCTCGCACGCCATGCAGCGGGCCAGTCTCTGCGGGCTCGGCCAGACGACGCCGAATCCGGTGCTCTCGGTCATCCGCCATTTCAAGGACGAGCTGATGGAGCACATCGATCACAAGCATTGCCCGGCCGGGAAATGCAAGAACCTGGTCCGCTTCACGATTGATCCCGACGCCTGCATCGGCTGCACGGTCTGTGCGCGGCGTTGCCCGGTAAGCTGCATCAGCGGCGAGCGCAAGGTGGTGCATGTGATTGACCAGTCGCGCTGCGTCAAGTGCGGGGCCTGCCTGGAGGCCTGCAAGTTCGGCGCGGTCCTGAAATCGTAGTTAAAGCATTCAGAAGGAAAAGGAAAAAGCTGTCATGGATATGATCAAGATGCAAATCAACGGGATCGGGGTGGAGGTTCCCGCTGGAACCACGATCCTGAAGGCGGCGGAGCAGGTGGGCGTGAAGGTCCCGCGGCTGTGCTATCACGAGGACGTTTCCCCCTGGGGCGCCTGCGGGCTGTGCGTGGTGAAGATCGAGGGCTCGCCGAAGATGATGCGCGCCTGCGCCACACCCTGCGCGCCGGGCATGAAGGTGACCACGCACGACACGGAGCTTTACAACGTGCGCCGCACCGTGCTGCAGCTCATTCTCTCCACGCACCCGAACGACTGTCTGCGCTGTGCGCGCAACGGCAACTGCGAACTGCAGACGATGTCGGAGGAGTTCGGCATCCGCGAGTTCGAGTTCCCGAAGCGCCTGCGCGACCTGCCGATCGACAACTCGACGCCCTCGATCGAG
>JAIFLS010000086.1 GCA_020048935.1 bacterium
AGCCGCAGCGTCCGTTCCACGTTCCAGAGGTAGGCGGTGGCGGCGATGCAGTCCGGTCGCAGAGCCGCCAGATGCGCCAGCAGGGGTGTATCCGCCAGGTTATCCTGGGCGGCAGAGGCGTCCAGCAGCCGCCAGTGCCTGGCTTCCGGCGAACGCCGCAGCGCATACGTCAGGCAGGCGGCGGCCAGCATGACGTTTTCACCCGGTGCGGAAACGTCCGGATCGAGTCGCGGCAACTGCAGGAACAACAACCGTTTCCGGGCGGGGTGGCGTGTCATGGCATTTACTCGAGCAGGTGGCGGCGAGCTTCTTCCAGCTGCGTGTCAACTGTACCGTCGATGACGGTATCGCCGATCTTGACGCGGATGCCGCCAAGGATGTTGTTCATGATGTGCGGTTGCAGGCGGACCGGGTGGTTGAGCATTCTTGCAACCTCGGCCTCGATCGCGGCCAGGCGCTCCGGCGAGAGGGCGACGGCGCTGTGGATCTCGCCGACCTCGATCTGCGAGTCACCGGCGGTGGTGGCGGCGAAGGCGGTTGCCAGGGGGACCAGCAGGTCGATATCGCCAGCGGCGGCCAGCAGCAGGGTGAACGGCACGAGCAGCGGATGCAGTTGCCCCCCGAGCAGCTCCGCCAGCGCGTTCTGCTTGCCGGGGGCGGTGACGTCATTGCTGGCCAGGAACTGACGGACGGAGGGGGTTTTGCGGATGAAATCGACCAGGTGCCCGAGGTCGGCGGACACCGCCTCGATGCAGTGGTTTGCCTCGGCGATGCCGTGCAGCGCCCGTGCGTAGACTTCGGCTTTATCGTTTGCTGGGCTCATTGCGGTTCTTCTTCAGACGCTCGATAAACTGGTCGGCCAGCTCCTCGTGGCGTTTCTCGTCGAGATTCTCACGGATGATCTGCCGGGCGATACGCACCGACAGCGCGGCGACGGTACCCTTGAGATCGTCCAGGCTCTTGCGGGTCTCGTTCTCGATCTCGGTACGGGCACGCTCCAGCAGCAGCTCGGTCTGCTGCCGTCCGGCCTCGGCGGCTTCCTGCTTGATGCCAGCCACGATGCGGTGGCCTTCCTCGATCGCCTCGCGCGCTTGCTGGCGCGCCTCGGCAATGCCTGCCTGCTGCTGCTCGAGCAATTGACGCGCCTCAAGGCGCGCCGTTTCGGCCTGTTGGATGGCTCCGCGGATCGTCTCCTCGCGGCGCTGCAGAATCTCGCGCAGCGGCTTGAAGGCAAAGCGCGAGAGCAGCAGCATCAGCCCCGCGAAGGTCGCGAGCGCCCAGAGGAACAAGCCTGGATCGAAATGGCCCATTTGGAATACCCCGTGTGTCGTGCGTTATGGCTGCTGCGATTCCATGACGGCGGGCACTTGGTCCTCCGCCGCGGCTGGCTGGCTGTCCGTTGCCGGCGTCTTGCCCGCCAAGGTAAAGGCGATCAGCAGGGCATAGAGGCAGAGCGCCTCGATGAACGCGATCCCCAGGATCATCAGTTTCTGGATCTGCGGGACGGCTTCGGGTTGACGGGCAGCGGCCTCCACGCTCTTGGCGGCGAGCAAGCCGATTCCGATACCGGTACCGAGGGCGGCCAAGCCGATGGCCAGTCCGGCCCCGAGCCAGGCGAATGCTTCAGGTTGCATAAGCAGGTTCCTCGTTCTTGGTTCGTTGTTCCTGGTTGAGATGCGAATCTGATACTGCGGAGACTACATGAGGCTCCAAATATAATTTGCGGGATACTAGCTCGGATGCCTGTGATTGCCAATCATTTGTTTTTTGACTGTCGGCGTCAGTGCAAAACCGGATTAATTGTTCAGAGCAAAACCGGACGGAATTGTTCAGAGCAAAACCGGACGGTTTTTTGGCTTGGCGGCGGGCCGTCCAAACTCAGAGCGTGAATTTCCCGAGGATGGTCGGCCATTGAGGCTCTCGTGGATCAGGCATGCTTTCAACCACCCAGAATTGTCGTTGCGGGTGAATGACCAGGGCGACTTTTCTCTTGAGTGTGGGTGTGATATTCCACGACTGTCCGTTATAGTCGATCGTATTGGCCCGCGAAACGGCTCGTGGTTGGTGATAGGCCATGTGAAGGTCCATCAGTCGCTGTGGCGGGCACGGTCTGTAGGCAATGCGGTTTTCAGCGACGGCCAGTAGGTGGGCAGCATTGGCGGTCATTCCCGTTGTCCGGTTCTTGTGGTTCTCGTTCCAGTACGACACATGGGAATCGATAATACCTTGGGATTCCCGCCCATTGCGCATGCCGGCTTGCTTAAGCACCGGAACCAGGCGGCGTTGCAGGGTTCCGACCATCCGCTCTATCTTTCCCTTGGCTTGGGGCGTTGGGGCAACACGATGGGCAATCTGCAGGGCCAGAAGCATGCGGCCGCATTTAGTGACAGCATCTTCCCCTTCGTTGCCGAACATCGCGAAACCGTCGGTATAAAGCATTTCCGGGATGCCATGATCTGCGAAGGCAGCCCTTAAGTGCAGGAAGTGAGCCCACAGGGTTTCGCCCTCCCATATGCTGGTGCGGATGACTTGGCGGGTATGGTCATCAACCGTTGAGATCAACGCCTGCGGACGATCAGAGGGCCAGGCGCGTACTGGCGTAGCGTCGTGCTGCCAGATCTGTCCGGTCTGCGAGCACTGCCAGCGCCGACGCGGTTTCGGCCCGGGCCGCACGGACTGCACAAGCAGAGGAAACTGCCCGAGAAGATAGTCACGCACCGCGCCTCGACTGCGGCTAAACTCATGCTGACGGGCCATTTCATCAGCAATGAGCGCATAATTGACTGGCTCCTCCTGGAGTAGTTCCAATGCCAGGTTCTCGCAACACGCAGGCCATTTGCCGTGACGATTCCCGCCGGAAGCCCCAGGCACGAAGTCATGACGGTTCTTTAGCCATTCGGTGCGTAGTTCGTAAAGCCTGGTCCTGCTTATGCCGAGTCTCTCGCATACCTCCTTGCATGAAGACTCCCCGTTGTTGAAACGTTCCACCTGCCGACGCACTATATGCGCTGGCACCCGACTTGCGAGTTGCTTTTTTTCATTGCTGGCCAATACCAGAAAAGGTTCTCCACGGGAAGCCTCGTCCTGTGCTTCGTCCCTTCGGGACGCCCCTTCGGGGACAGCACAGGACGAGGCTTCCCGTGGTCCCTGGCGAACGGGTGGATGGCGATCCGCTACCCTTTAGCGTCCGGTTTTGCTCTGAACAATTCTGTCCGGTTTTGCTCCGGCCCCAACATCATTTGTTTTTTGACATGGTTGTTGCCCGTGCGCCCTCATGTAGCCCACTCGCGCCGCGAGTGCGGCTTATGCGTTGTAAGCGAACGGTTGGAAGGCGTAAGCGCGGAGATTTGCGAAGCCGTACGAGTTTCCCCGTTGCCTCAGTCGCGGCGCGACTGGGCTACAGCCAATTCTCCAACTGCACCATCGGCGCAATACTGGTGGGATCGCATGATGTGCCAAATCATTTTCCGTGAACGCCTCGGTGGCTTCCCCCATCATCATACCGGCGTTAGGCATCCGCCAATTCTGAAAGTTTTTCGGGGTCTAGTTTCAGTTCGCGCATACGATCTGGAGGCAGAGCGGTAGCGATAACCTCGGCGCTTATGCCCGGAACGGTGAGTATATGTGCAAGTAAGATGATCGCACCTTCCCGACTGAATGAATCGTCATGAACGGGTTTGTGGTGCCATCGAATACTGGACTCAAATACTTCAGGAAAACGCCATTTACGGCATATACGTGCGCCAATATCACAATGATCGATTCCCCAAAGATCCTGTTCACGCAGGACAACCGATTCCATGTCCTCTGTCGTATTTTCGCCAAGCAAACACATTCCCCCGGCCTGCGTCTCCAAATACAATACGAGACGGCCGACATCATGCAGCAAGCCCGCCATCGAAAGCACTTCCTGCTCGTTCCCTGGAATACCCGCTATTGTCGCGATCCTGCGTGTCTGAATGGAGACTTCGGCAGCATGCTGAAAATAACTGCTAATATCAGGGATTCGCGAAAAGGCTTTTCGCAGGCTATTCTCGGCAAACGTTAACGCAATAAAGTCAACCAAATTACGCATGCCGAAAAAAAGGACAGCTTGATCGACCGTTCCGATACGTTCACTTAATCCATACCGGGCAGAGTTTACCAGTTTGAGCAAATCAGCAGTCATGCCGGCGTCTTTATTCAGGATTGGTACCACATCCTTGAACGAAACGTCAGGGTTCGCAATGGCTTGACGCAAGGATAGGATATTCGCGGGTAAGGCAGGTAACTGCGCTATCCTTTCAACCACACGGTCCTCAATTTGTTTTGCTACAGGGTTCGATTTCACTGTTGCATTATATACAACGCTAAACGCCTTGTACAGTCTGCTGTATTTCCAGGCTGCAGGACAGGGGCCGTTGGCTATAGGAAGCGGCCGCCGCGGTGGCCGGTGATGGCACCTTCGCGCAGGGTGTGCGTGCCGTTGACGAAAACGTGGCGGATGCCGTCGGCGAGGGCGTGCGGATGGGCATAGCTGGTGTTCTCGCGCAGGGCTTGCGGGGCAATGACGAGGATATCCGCCGCCGCGTTTTTGCGCAGTTCGCCGCGATTCTTCAGGTTGAAGGTGCGGGCGGGTAGCGAAGTCATTTTGCGGATGGCCTCGGGCAGGGGCACGGTCTGGCCGTCGAGCGCCATGCGCAGGAAGCGCGGGAAGGTGCCGTAGGCGCGCGGGTGCGGCCAGTCGTGGCTCAGCGGTCCGGTCGGCGCGCGCAGCGAGGCGTCGGAGCCGAGCATCACCCAGGGCTGCGCCAGGACGCGGTGCATGTTCTCCTCGCTCATGCCGTGGAAGAAGGCGGCGGTGCGGCCCTCGTCGGTCTCCGCCAGAATCAGCACGGCTTCAGCCGGATGTACGCCCAGTGCTTCGGCGACGGCGATAAGCGGCTGACCCTGGAAACGGAGGTTGTCGGGGTGGGCGGTGGAACCGATGGTGATCGTCTGCCAGTAGGCCTCGTCGTGATCGGCCATAAGTTCCTCGCGCAGCCGCAGGCGTGCGGCCGGATCGCGCAGGCGCGCTAGCACGGCGGACGGTCCGCCGGCGGCGGCCCAGCCGGGAAAAATGATGTCCAGGTCGGTGCAGGAGGAGGTGTAGGGGTAGCGGTCGGCGGCGACATCGAGTCCGGCGGCCTGGGCCGCGCGGATGCGTTCAAGGGCAGGTTCGAGCAGGTGCCAGTTCTTTTTACCAGCCGCCTTGAGGTGTGAGACCTGTACGCGGACTCCGGTGTGTCGGCCGATCTCGAGCGTCTCGTCCAGCGCCTCGATCAGGCGGCTGGTCTCGCTGCGCATGTGCGAGGTGTAGACCCCGCCGCGGGCGGCAGTGGCGGCCGCCAGGGCGACGACCTCGGCGGTTTCGGCATAGCGCCCCGGGGTGTAGACCAGCCCCGAGCTCAGGCCGCAAGCGCCTTCGTCGAGGGCCTGCTCCAGGCGGTGTACCATGAGGCGGATCTCATCCGGCGTGGCCGGGCGGTCGGCATAGCCCATGACTCCCGCGCGCAGGGTGTTGTGCCCGGCCAGGAGCGCCATGTTCGGTCCGGGGACGACCTGTTCGACCAGTGCGCGGTAGTCGGCCACGCTGCTCCAAGGGCCGGGGTAGGTGTGGACCGTCCAGTCCGAGGGCATGCGCGCCTCGCCATACAGCGGTGCGCAGGAGGCACCGCAGTTGCCGGCGATTTCGGTGGTGACGCCCTGATAGAGCTTGCTGGGGGCGGCGGGCTCGAGCAGGATATAGGCATCCGAATGCGTGTGAACGTCAATGAACCCGGGGCAGACGATGCCGCCGGCGGCGTCAATGACGGCGTCCGCCTCGAGCTGCCGCAGATCGCCGATGGCGGCAATACGGTCGCCCGCTATGGCGATATCCGCCTGCACGGGGGCGGCACCGGTGCCGTCGTGAATGAGGCCGTTAATAATCATCGTCATCGTCGTCATCTTCATCCT
>JAIFLS010000041.1 GCA_020048935.1 bacterium
TGACGTACTTCGGCTGCTTGGGATCCTTGATCAGGATACGCGCACTGAAGGCGATCACCCGCCCCTGGGAATCGTGTATGGGGAACATCAGCCGGTCACGGAACCGGTCATAGAAATCGCCACGCCGGTCCTCGCGCGTAGAACGCAGCACCAGGCCCGCCTGCTCCATCTGATCCGGCGAATACCCGTACTTCTCGCCCCACTTCAGGGCATTGCCCCAGCCGACCGGCGCATAGCCGATCTGGAACGCTTCCGCCGTCTCGCCACCGAGCGCCCGTTCGGCCACGTAGTCACGCGCCTGCTGCGCCGCCGGGAACTGTTCCAGGCGGATCGCGTACAGCGTCTTGCGCTGCGCCCCCTCGCCGCTGTCCGCCTCCACCTCGATCGCGATCCCGGCCCGTTCCGCCAGTGCCCGCGCCGCCGTCACGAAATCCAGCCCCTGGTGCTTCATCATGAAGCCGATGACATCCCCGCCCTCGCCGCAGCCGAAGCACTTGAAGATCTGCATGTTGGGATTGACGTTGAACGAGGGTGTCTTCTCGTTATGGAAAGGGCAGCAGGCCTTATAGGTCGATCCCGTCCGCTTCAGCGTCACATACGAGCCGATCACCTCGACAATGTCGTTGCGGAACCGTATCTCGTCAAGCACCCGTTCTGGAATAA
Organism: bacterium; assembly: GCA_020048935.1. Classification (GTDB taxonomy): domain Bacteria; phylum Verrucomicrobiota; class Kiritimatiellia; order UBA8416; family UBA8416; genus UBA8416. The sequence goes on from JAIFLS010000041.1 coordinate 664, forward strand.
ACCCGCTCATCCGTACCCTTGTCTAATAACTTCAATTCATTTCAACAACCAACATCCAACGCCCAACATCCAAGGAAAGACTTCACAACTTGGGCGTTGGTTGTTGGGCGTTGGTTCTTGGATGTTCAATCTTATCCCTAAAAGTTACCCATTCATTCTCGCCCGGCACCCCGGGTGGCCGGCTTACTTCTTGTAGGGTCCAAGAAACTTGTCGCCATTGAAGTGGATCAAATGATCAGGAGCATCAGCAATCCAGACCTCCGTCTCCCATGCTATATCCGGAGCATATTTTCGAAATGCAGCCCGATCCAGGAACGCTGTTATATATACTATCTCCGCCGTACAATCCTTTGTAAGCCGTTTCAATTCTTCAAGCCTTATCGCGTTAATCGGTCCTGAAGAATGCACGGCCTCTATCAAAAACAGCCAGTTCCTGGATTCGCTATAGGCAAGGACATCGGGAAGCTCGTCGTGTTTCAAATCGAAAAAGCAAAGCTCATTCAGCCCTGCCTTATCGCACAACAGGAACTTATCAGCCGTGTCCCCTACATAAAGGACCTTCGCCCCAAAGCCATAACGCGGAAGAAATTCCTCGATGACGGCCTTCTGAAGGTTATTGTGAAGTCCATGCGAGAAATGGAGCGACTTGCCATCAGGCAATTTGACGTTCACTTTGTCCAGATCCCGGACACTCGAAAGCCGATCCTTCAACGCTCCCGTTTCGACTAGAAGCTCGTCAATATCCTCATCCCATCCTGCTTTTCCATATGAACGGATGATGTATGAGAACTCAGGATTCAATGCATACCCGCGCGTGGGGTTGTTGGTCGCGGCTTTTGGATCATTGGCACTGCGTTCTATGATACCGGCAACGGTGGCAAGTTTTAAATCCTTGCGCCGGATGTCATCGTAAGAACCACTGGACACATCTTCTTCAAAGTTGGTATTGATGTATTCAATAATCTGCCGGGTCTGGGGTGCCCACCCGTCACCGCTTTGTTTAGCATCCGGCCAATTGCGGGACCGTTTGACATCAACGACGGCCAGGAAAACCATGCCCATACGCTCCAGCCTGCGCTCCGACATTCCATCGAACGGGATACCCATGCTGTTCAATATGTGAAGAGCCTCATTGATGACCTTCTTTACAGGCCGTGATTTACTGCTTGAGGGGATAAAGTCAGGCATCGTGTAATCATCCTTTCCTGTCTCGGCCGCAAATAGTTCGCCCTGCAAGGGTAAATTCCGGTAGAGTATTTCAGAGCTGCTGTACCTTACGGTCGACACAAGGTAATTCACCACGGATTGCGCAACCGCCCTTGCAAATACGGGAGGAACTGCATTTCCAACCTGATAGTACTGGCTGGTTTCCGTTCCGCTGAATTGAAACCAGTCAGGAAACCCTTGGAGTCTTGCAGCCTCGCGTACCGTTATTCGACGTCGTCTTCCATCCGGCAGGCGTACCCGGTGCATGTCGCCAGTTGCACCGGCAAGGTTACGGCACGTAAGCGTGCGGGCAGGCCGGTCAAGATGCAGGTCTCTTGGGTTCACACATTTCGACGCTTTCTCATAATTGGCAACATAGCGGTCCATGCTGGCAGTCAGGAACCTGGCATCGGCAGGGACTGAACTGGCCAATTCACCCAGGGCCTCTCCTGCGGTGACTTTTCTTACGGATGCATCTGGAAAACGGAAATCCCCCCGGTGACCGACAACAATCAGGCGTTCGCGATTCTGAGGCACACCAAAGTCAACCGCATTCAGGAGTCGATACTCGACAATATAGTTCAGCCCTTTGAGTTGATTAAGTATATCATCAAAGTACGACCTATTACGGTAGAGAAGCCCACGGACATTCTCAAAAAGCCAGAGATCCGGATTGACTCTGCGAACCGCTTCAATGAATACCGGGAATCCATCGCGGGAGTCCAGGGTTCCTAGCTGTTTACCGCCGACACTGAAAGGCTGGCACGGCGGGCCGCCTATGACAATCTGCGCCGCCGGATAGAGCTGATCAACATGAAGCCGTGTACAGATACAGTCACCGGCAAGATTATTCCGATAGGTTTCGGCATAATCCGATTCCATCTCGTAGCCTGTCGTGTGTATACCGCAGGATTCAAACCCAAGTGACAGACCTCCGCACCCGGCAAAGAGATCAAGTGCAGCAAAGCTGAATGATGCCGTCGGTCTAAGTTCTGAGTTGCATCGTTCAATATATGTCTTTGTCATGCCACGTCCCCGCGATCCACGACCCCACCCCAGGAGGCAAACGTTTCCGCGATGAAGGCGACGCTGGCTTCATGCGCCTCGCGCCCGTTGCCGGTCACCTCGAGAGGCTGACCGAAGGCGAAATGCACCGTCTTGCTCCGGTCGACCGGGCCGAAGTCGCGCACGATCCGGCCCAGCCCGTGGAAATCCGTCTTGAGCGCCAGCGCCATCAGCGGCACCCCCGCCTTCTTCGCGAGCTTCGCGCCCAGTGTGTTGAATTCCCCCGGCTTGAAAACCGTACTGCGGGTCGCCTGAGGGAAGACAACAATCGAACGGCCGCCAGCCAGCACCTCCGGCCCCTCGTCCATCAACGTCTTGAAATCCTCGCGCGCATTCTCGCGCTTGACGCTGATCGGCCGCACCCCCGCCATCACATCGCGGAACAGCGGTACCTTCAGCAGGCTATCCTTGACCACGAACGTCATGTGCTGGAACGGCAGCACCACCGCCGGGATCGTGAAGGTCTCCAGCAGGCTCATGTGATTGGCCACGATCACCGCTGGCGAGCGCAATGCCGCCAGGTTCCCGCACCCCGTGACAGAAAGCCGCCCGCGGCAGGCCTCGACCCCGCGCCACATGTCCAGCGACAAGTCCTGCCAGTTATCGCGGGTCCACGCGCCACGCCGGGAGATACCGCCGCCCTTGAGGATGACCCCCAGCACCCGCCGGTGATACCAGAGCGTGGAGGCACCGAACATCCGGTCCGCCAACCCGCAAACCACCTTCTCCGGGGTCTCATACCCGCCGCTCAGCCGCAACTGTTCAATAAACGCACCGGTTTCAATCATGATCCCGATCCCTGCTGCCCGTAATACGCGTCCGCCCCGTGCTTGCGCATGTAATGCTTCTCAGCCAGATATGCCGGGATGGGTGCCGCCGACGGATTCAGCAGGAGCGTGTCCATCGCCATTCGCGCAACGGCCTCCAGCACGATCGCGTGCTGCACAGCCTCGTCAGCGGTCCTGCCCCACGTGAACGGTCCGTGGTGCGCGGTGAGGATGCCGGGCAGTTCCAACGGCGGGACCTCGCCCATGCAGGCAATGATGCCGTGCCCCGTATTCGCCTCGTAATCCTCCTCCACCTCATCCGCCGCCAACGCCGGTGCCACCCGCACGGCACCATGGAAGTGGTCGGCATGCGTCGTGCCGAGACAGGGGATCTCGCGACCGGCCTGGGCGAACGCCGTCGCCATCGGCGAATGCGTGTGGACAACCCCGCCGATTTCCGGCCAGGCCCGGTAGAGTGCCACGTGTGTCGGGGTATCCGACGAAGGACGCATGGTGCCCTGGACATTGCGCCCCTGCAGATCCACCACCATCATGTCCTCTGCCTTCATGTCCGTATAGGAAACCCCGCTGGGCTTGATGACGACGTATCCGCGTTTACGATCAATCCCGCTGACATTCCCCCAGGTTAGGCAAACCAGACGGTGCTCGACCAGTTGCAGGTTCGCACGAAAGATATCTTCCTTTAATTGATCCAGCATGACCACACGCTCCCCGGTCAATCACTCAAACCACTTGTCGAATGAAACTTCACCCGACTCCGCTGGTTCTGCCCCGCCCGAAGACGGTTCCGGCGACGGCTCAGCCACCACTGGGGCTGCCGGAGGCGGGTCACGGAATGCCGGTTCAGCCGACGCAGCAATACCGAGCGATTCGATCATCTGCATGACCCGCTTGGCATCCTGGATATTGCCTTTCTGCGTCAGCGTTACCTGCAGCTTCCTGAGGGCGTCGACATACCGCTGCTTCAAATCCGCACGGGAACGGTCACGCTCCACGGCAATCTCCGCGAAACGGGTCTTGTAGGTGGCAAGCAGGCGGGCCAGCTCGACGGGGGCCTGCAACACCGGGACTGCACTTCCGCGGGGATCCAGCACGAAACGCTTGCGTTCCTGCTGCACGGCGAGCATGCCCTGCAGATCGCCGGCACGCTGATACTGCGCCTCAAGCTGGCGCAGGGCCTGTACCTGCGCGGCCGGCATGGCCAGCCGTTTCTCGCGAAAGGCCGTCTCGACGCCCTCAAGCCCTTTACGGAACTGCGTCTCGTACTTGTCCAGAACCCCCTCCTGCCCGTACCCCTGCCACACCAGGGCAAGGACGGCGGCAATAATCATAAACGTTGATTTTTTCATCCCGCAACTGTGCATCGAACCGGCAACTCTGTCAACCGAATTGCAGACCGAATTGCGGACCGGACTGCGCCCGGTCTTGACATCATAACCGAAAACAGGAAGACTCGCGCGCATGGACGGCTACCAGTTCTCGACAGGTCTGAAGAATCTCGACAAGATCCTCAAGGGGATATTGCCCGGCGATAATGTCGTCTGGCAGATCGACCGGATCGAGGATTACCAGGCGCTCGTCACCCCCTACGTCACCGAGGCGATCGCCACCGGGCGCCCGGTCGTCTATTTCCATTTCTCGCAAAGCGAACCGCTTATCCCCCCCTCCCCGGATATCACCACCTGCACCCTCTCGCCGCGCGACGGTTTCGAGCCCTTTGTCGCCGCCATTCATGAGACGATCCGCGACGCCGGCCGCGGGGCCTATTACGTCTTCGATTGCATCTCCGAACTGGCCAACGCCTGGTACTCCGACGTCATGCTCGGCAATTTCTTCAAACTCACCTGCCCCTACCTGTTCGATCTGGAGACGCTGGCTTACTTCGCCATCTTCCGCAATCATCATTCCGCCTACGCCATCGACCCGATTATGGAGACCACCCAGCTATTCCTCGATGTCTACAGCCACCAGGCCATCTATATCCGCCCGATCAAGGTGCAGCACCGCTATTCCGCCACCATGAACATGCTGCACCGCTGGCAGCAGGACACATTCACGCCGGTTTCCGACAGCACCGTGATCGCCGAGATCCTGACCTCGGCCAAATGGTCGGGCCTGCACGCCGACCGCCATCCGGGCTTCTGGGAGCGCGCCTTTCTCGAGGCGCAGGAAACCAAGCACCAGGTACAAGCCGGGTTGCGGGCGGCAGACGCGGAGCAGACCTGCTTTGAAGGCCTATTGCCGATGGTCATCACGCGCGACGCGGCCATGGCCGCTCTGGCAAGGCGTTACCTCACGCTCGATGACGTGCTCGACGTGCGGCGACGCATGATCGGATCAGGGCTGATCGGCGGCAAGTCCGTCGGTATGCTGCTGGCCCGCGCCATCCTCAAGCAGCGGGCACCGGAAATCCACGGGCAACTCGAGGCGCACGATTCATTCTTCATCGGTTCGGATGTTTTCTATTCCTTCCTCGTGCGCAACGGCATCTGGTGGACACGCCAGAAACAGCGCGACACGGAGGATTTCTACGAGAACGCGACACGGGCGCGCCGGCTGATCATTACCGGGGCCTTTTCCGAGCGCTCCCTTCGCCAGTTCCAGGAAATGATCGACTACTTCGGGCAGTCCCCCTTCATCGTCCGCTCCAGCTCGCTGCTCGAGGATAACTTCGGCAACGCCTTCGCCGGCAAGTACGAGAGCGTCTTCTGCGCCAACCAGGGGCCGCGCTCCCAGCGGATGGAGGATTTCCTGGCCGCCGTCAAGACGATCTACGCCAGTTCCATGAGCGAACGGGCCCTGCGCTACCGCGCACGCCGCGGCATGCTAGACCAGGATGAGCAGATGGCCCTGCTCGTGATGCGCGTTTCCGGCAAGACCTGCGGACGCCGCTTCTTCCCGCCGGTGGCGGGCGTCGGATTCTCCTTCAACCCCTATGTCTGGCACAAGGCCATCGATCCGGCGGCCGGCGTGATCCGCCTGGTGTTCGGCCTCGGTACCCGCGCCGTGGATCGAACCGACGACGATTACACGCGACTGGTCGCCCTGAACGCCCCGGAACGGCGCCCGGAACACAGCTTCGATGAAGTCCGGCAACATGCCCAGCGAAGGGTCGATTATATCGACCTCGAGGCCAACCACCTGGCCTCCGGCGACTTCCATGACATCCTGCCCGATCTCGATGACGTCACCCTGGATCTGCTCGCCCCCGTGGATGCGGAAGGGGCGCGGCGGGCTCGCGAGACACGGAGCGCGGGCCGGCCGGCCGCCATCCCGCATGTGCTGACCTTCGACCCGCTGCTGCGCAAGACCGGTTTTGTCGCGGCGATGCGCGAGATGCTGGCGACGCTGCAGACGGCCTACGATAATCCGGTCGATATCGAATTCACCGCCAACTTCACCGAGGAAGGCGGTATCCGGATCAATCTGGTGCAATGCCGCCCATTGCAGGTTCAGGGAACCGGATCCGTGCGGATTCCCGATATCAGCGCCATCCCGCCGGAAGACACCATCATCACGGCCCGCAGTGCCGTGATCGGGCAGAGCCGGGTGACCACAGTGGATACGTTCGTCTATGTGGTGCCCGCCGTCTACGGGACGCTGCCGATTCGCGATCGCCACGAGATCGCCAGCCTGCTGGGCAGGATCAACAAGGCCCTCAAGCAGGAACAGCCCGACGGCATCACCGTCCTGCTCGGACCGGGGCGCTGGGGCACGAGCAGTCCCTCCCTCGGCATCCCCGTGAATTTTTCGGATATCAACGGCGTCAGCGTGCTCGTCGAGATCGTGGCCATGCATGAGAACCTCGTGCCGGACGTCTCGCTCGGAACCCACTTCCTGAGCGAACTGGTCGAGATGGACATGCTCTATCTGGCGATCTTCCCGGACCAGCAGGAAAACACCCTCAACGAGGCCGCCTTCATGAATGCACCCTCCCGCCTCACCGGACTGGTTTCCGAGGCGGGTGCCTGGGCACATGCCGTCAAGGTTGTAGCCGCCGGGGCTATCGCGGCCAGCGGGCGAACGGTCATGCTCACCGCCGACGCACCGGAACAGCACGTGAACTGCTTCCTCGCCCCGCGCACGGCTGATGCCCGCGGTTCCGGCTGAAGGGCACGTTGATTAATTCCGCGAGTGGAGGCTTCCGCGACAGGAACGCAACGTCGGGAGGGACGCCGTCCCCGGCGTCCGCTGCGCATGAGAAAGAGATTGGCGAAGCCTTACCAGGAATGCGCGAGGTGTTTAGCCGGGCATTCGGACAGCAAGGCTCTGTCCCTCCCGTTGTGCATCCAAATCGATCAACACGCACTGACGCCGGGGCTATAAACGGACTAGCAGCAGGTAGGGGTCGAGGTCCGGAGAAAGAAAGTAAAAAACAGACGCTTTACATCACCGAGGAACCCCCGCTATTCTACATGCTTGAAATGGGTGCTTCAAAAAGGTACCGCAAGAGCATTGCAGGAGCATAGGAAACCACTCAATAACGTGTTAGGCCACTGCAGTACCAACTGCAAATCCAATACCACTATGAAGACATTCCAGATGTTATTCTTGTTCGGGGCGTTGGCTATCTTGTCTGGTTGTGCTACCGGCCCTGTCTATTTCCGGTATCGCGCAAACACTCAACCTGATGGCGCATGGGTTTACGAACAAGGCAGCCCCTCCAGAAGCACCATGTATGTGAGAGCGCTCACCGAGGCAGAGTTGACCGCCGCCAAGGCTGATTTCCCGGAACTGGTGTTTGAGAAACCAGGCTATCAGAAATTCCATCTTCCGCCCGGCAGCGTGACACTCGACCCCGCGGCATTGCGTGTTCTACGAGATGGAGGATGGGTCAACAACACAGACAAGATTATTCTACAGAAGGACATGGCATTCGAAGGGATTGACGGGGCGAACAAGATCAAACTCACCGTGAATTCCGAGCCGCAAGGAGCACGGGTTTATTCCGGTAGCAAGCTCGTTGGGACTACGCCACTCACACTCGAATACAACATTCGCACGGTGAATTATAGCAGCGGCGTTTCTCGTTTAGCCCCGCTTGTTGCTGTCCATGATGCCTGCCTGCCGGAGCGACAGGACCTCGAACTCAGAATTGACCCGGACTGGCGATACGAAAATGGTCAAAACCATGAGTATGCCGCGTTGTTTCTCCTCAGGCGCGACCCGAATTACGCCCCCCCCGTAATCGTTCAAGGACAATCCCGAAATCAAAGGAATTTGAATCTCAATGTGAGGCGGGAGAAGGACGCACTCGACCTTTTGCAGCAGGCTGGACAGATTGGCATCATATTCAAATCGTTGCAGCCAGTTCAGTGAAATGAGAAGGCTGACAAGGCCGTATAGCCACGCATGGTCGCGGCTCACGTTGAACGTTGCGCCGCATGGAACGGGATCGGGTCGGCCCGGCACCATTCCTTGCGGGAACAAGTCTAATGAAGATATTATGAAGATACTCGTGAGAGGTATGCCAATCGCCCGCGCCGTTCTTTGCCTGATCGCGACACTATGCGTGGCGGAGGCTGGTAACGGCACGGTAGCGCGAACAATCGAGGTTGGCAATTTGAGCCGCACTTACTATCTGCACGTTCCGCCAATACTGCCGACGGACAAGGCCGTGGCGCTGGTTCTGGTGTTTCACGGCGGGGGCGGCAAGTCAGCCTCCACCGAGAGGGCGAGCAATTTCAGCGAATTAGCTGATCGGGATGGCTTCTTGGTCGCCTACCCGGAAGGCCTTGACAAGAGCTGGAACGATGGACGCGATGCCAAGACTATCGCCGCCCAACGTAACAATGTTGATGATCTCGCCTTTGTCGCCGCACTGATCGACGACATCGCTAAAGACCACGAGGTCGATGCGAAAAGGGTGTATGCCACTGGCATCAGTAATGGTGCGGTATTCTCGCATTACCTGGGGGCCAGCTTGTCGTCGCGGATCGCAGCCATCGCACCCGTGGCGGGCGGGCTCGCCAAGCCATTCGACGAGAAGTTCAAGCCCGAGAAGCCTGTCTCCGTGCTAATCCTGCAAGGTACAGAAGATCCGCTGGTTCCCTACCAGGGCGGCGCAATCACACTCCCCTGGGGCGCGACACGTGGCGCGATCGTCGCCACGGACGAAGCGATCAAGAAGTGGGTCGAACACAACAACTGCCAGCGCGAGGCAGTCACGGAGGATCTTGTGGACAAGGATCCAAAGGATGGATGCCGTGTGAAGCGGTTCACCCATTCTAAAGGCAGGGATGGCACGGAAGTTGTTCTCTTTCGAATAGAAGGCGGTGGCCACACATGGCCTGACGGATTGCCGTACCTGCCAGAACGGGTCATCGGGAAAGTCTGTCGGGATATAGATGGCGCGGAGGTCATCTGGGCATTCTTCCGAGCACATCCTAAGCCGTGACACGGAAGAGATTCCGGTAGTTTCATAGGGTACGAGACACGAGCAGTTCAACAACTGGGCGGCTATTCGCCATCCGTTGAGCAGTCTTCGAAACACACACCCTGAACGTTGATCAAGAGGGCTTGAGGGTATTGCAACGGAAGCTGAAAAGGGCGGAGAAAGCAATTGGGAAACCCTGATTCCGATTTTCCCTGCCCGTTGCGGTTCCTCGATACTGCGGCGGTACGGATATTTATTTCATTACCGAAATCAAGCTGCTGTAGTTATCGGTCCATAATCGAGTTTTATTTAACGGGATATCCGTTGATGCTTTCTGAATGGATGGCAGGTTCAGGAATTGTCGGTTTGCACTTGCAATAATCCACTCGCAGGGTCTTGCATCCCTGTTGGCGTCATGCTGTGTCCGGATAAGAACGGCTTCATACCCGATATGGTGCGCCAGCCGCCGCGCCACCGTGGCGAGGTCCAGGTGATTGTTGGTAATGTGGATTGCCATGACGCCATCAGGCCCGATTAGCCTCTTATACAAATCAAACGATTCGGCTGTCAGAAGGTGGACCGGTATCGCATCACTTGAAAAAGCATCAAGGATTAACAGGTCAAATGCTCCCTCCTCAAGATTATGCTCGTTCAGGTCTTTCTCCATCATACTGCGGGCGTCACCGGGCACAATGACAGTCTGTCCGCCCCGTGAGTTTGCGTCGGCAATATAGGTGAACGCGAAATGGTCTTTCGTGTAAACCGCGACATCGATTATACAAGGATTGATTTCATAATAACGGAACCTATCATTTGGCCGCGTGTAACACGACAATATACCGGCGCCCAGACCCACTATGCCGGCATGAATCGCGTTGTCCTTGGCAAGTTCCCGGAAAACCAGACCGATACCGCTATTCTGGTGATAATACGTTGTCGGGGTGTATCGTTTTTGTTCGGAAAGGTACTGTGAACCATGATAGGTATTGCCGTGAAGAAGCGTTACCCGTTTGTCCTGGGGGGAACGTCCTTCCATCCGGCACCGTACGACGCCATAGAAATTTCTTTTCCAATAGACGACATTACGCGCATTTGTCATATAAAGCTGCTGCATGAGCATGCATAGAACGATAAACACGAGCATGCCTGCCGCTGAAAAAACATACTTGAAAAATCCCTTTCCGGCGAGTGCCTGTATTGGAGGTCGATGCAATATCGCCGACAACACCGCAAGGAAGCACAGCAATACGCCTATACGCAGCTCCATATGAATCGGGAAGAAAAGAGGAGCCAGTATGGAAACAAAAAATCCACCCATGGCGCCTCCAGTTGAAACGATCAGGTAAAAGGAGGTCAATTGCGACGGCGCCGGCCGTATACGATACAGCTCTCCATGACAGACAAGGCAGATAATCATCAGGCTGACCGAAAAATACAGGACCATCATGGATAGAGGAACGGTACTTTTCCAGATTCCAGGAACCCTGAATCCGTCAGCGGTCAGCGTCGCCAGAACCGCCAGGGCGAAAGGGAAAAGGATAAGCATCACGGAACGGGGGTATATTTTCTCGCCACCGAAAGCAATAATAAAAGATACAAGATATATGGAAAGAGGCAGTATCCACAGAAAGGGTACGCTGGCGACATTCATGCACAACTGGTTGGTTACCGCAAGAAACATAAGCGATGCGCAAAATGACGGGAAAAACCAACGGAATGATCGTGTCAGCCAGGACCCGTTCTTCTGTTGCTCACCATTAAGGGATGGTTTCTTGTTTATTTGCACGTTCTGCAATGAAACGGTCCCGTTTTCATTGGCCTTGCCTGCGTTCACGGTTGACAAGACGCTTAGTAAACATGCTGATGCAAATAGGATAAATCCGGTGCTCCATATCCATGCCTGAACGGTTAAAGGGAAGAAGCGCTCAACGAACACCGGGTAGCTGAGCAAAGCCAGAAGCGAACCGAAATTGGACAATGAATACAGCGAGTACGGCGTTTTATCAGGGTATCTTTTTGCAGCCCACGCCTGCAGGAGCGGACTGGTCGATGAAAGCACCACGAAAGGCAATCCGATACTCGTCAAAAGGACCAGAAACAGGTGCCGCATAGGTTTATCGACATCAAAATCCTTCCAACTGTTCAACGGCAGCGCCGGAGCGACGGCAAAAGCATGGATGATAAGGACTGTCAGTGCGGCAAGTAATGCAACAATATGGATCCTGGCCTGCCATGGAAACGGTATGAATCGTATGAGAACATGGGCATAGATATAGCCAAGCAACAGCATGATCTGGAAAAAAGCACCGAAAATGTCCATACCGACGATGTTCCGCCAAACCAGGGCAGTATATACTTGCAGATAAGCGGCTGAATCTGGAAAACAAGAAACGCACCCGAAAATATCGATATTGGAAAGGGAAGAAAATCTGATGAGAGTATGGATTTCTTTTTATTGCTTGTCATATTTGATTTGCCTTTGCACCCCGATGAAAGGACAGATTATAAATAGAGATAGGGATCATCTCGATAATCGATAATAGGCTCTGACATTGCTTATAATCCTGCTGTAGCTCTGCATCCTTGCTCATTTTCTTCTTAAACTACTTGATCCTTGCAAATACCGTCTTGTAGACCTTGCCGCCAGCCATGCCACCGATCTGAGGCAAGGTCAGCCCACTATGCTGCCTGGCCAGATGGAATACCATCGCCAAACACCAATCGCCGTGCCGATCCCTGTAATCAGAAAACCGCTCCCCTGTTACCGACACCACTTCCATCATGATATTATCAAAGGGAATCCGGCTGGCAACAAAGGAATGATCCTGGGCAACACGCCCAACCGGGACTAATAACGCCCCAGCAGGTAGGCGGCGAGAGCGAGGAAGAAGAGGCCGAGGAGCGTTTTGCTGAAGGGGACGTTCTTGCGGCTGAGCTTAAGCATGACCGGAGTGGTGAGGCCGTAGCGGGTCAGCACGATGGCCACCAGGAGCGGTATGATAAACATGGCGTTGTAGAGCAGGAGCAGCCCCCAGACGCGAGCCTGGAAAATGCCGCCGCCTCCTGCGTCGCGGATGACCAGCGCCATGGTCGGCACATAGACCTGGCCGGTGCAGACGGTCTCGAGCGCGGTGACAAGAGCGCCCGTCCCCACGCCTGCCAGCAGGAGGCGGCGACTTCTGACGCCCTTTCGCAGTACCCCGTTGATGAGTTTCTTGACCGTTGCCGGAAGTTGCACGGATACATCTTCAGGACGATGTGATCGGCGGTAGCGATAGGCATCCCGAAAGGAGAGAACCGCAAGGAGCAGAAGAATCAGAGCCAGTACGGTTTCAAAAACGGAACGTGCCGCAGGATAGGCCTCAAGCATGTGCAGGGATCGTAGGAGGCCGAGCCCGATGGCGGTATAGGTGGCAAACGAGGCAAACGCGAAGGCGCCGCCCATGAGCAGCACGCCCCTACCGCGGACGCCAGCCGTTGTGAGCATACTCATGAAGAATACCAGGGTAGATATGGAGCAGGGGTTGATGCCGTCAACCAGCCCGGCGAAAAGCACGGCGGGCAAGGTAAAGGTCTTCAACCGTTCGGTTGCCGCTTCGGTGGTGTCGCCGACATGCCACGAGATCGGCAACGGCGGCGACCAGCCCGGGGTCATGCGCTGTTCGATCAGCCGGTCCATCATTGACGGCAACCCGCTGCGGATGGCATCGAATCCACACAGCGCATTGGTGTAGTCGATAAACATGGAGACGGAACTGTTCCGCGTAACACCGACGGCATTCTGGTAGGCGATCAGCCTGACGACATTCGAGGCCACGCCGGTATCATGCTGCCGCATCTGGAAGAACCCCTCATAGCGGGTGTGCAAATCCGGCATGATTTCGCGCGAAACGCGGCCGCACTCGGGGCAGCCGGGTTCGTAAAAGTAGTCGATGATCACGGGCGGGAGCGCGTTTTCCCCCATGACCCGACACCCAACGCATAAGAGGACGGCGATTCCGGCCAGCCAGGGTTTCATGGTGACGGCGACCCCGTTCCTTGAGGCGGGATCACGCGGATCGGGATCGAGAGTGGCGGTTCGCCTGCCCGATCAGTATAGAACAGGATAATCGCGCCATCCAGATTATCCGATGGCAGCAGTCCCGAGATTTCGACCCGCCAGCCCGCTTCACCGAACGGGGTCTGCGATTTGATTTGCGCATTGCCCGGCAGGGAAACCCCCTGGATCGCAAACGGCGTCCGGCTTCGGGATCGCAGTGCCACATAGCGAGTGACGGGTGCGGCGGGAGCCCCTGACAGGATGACGGTCAGATGCTGAGGTGCAACCACAATATCATGGATCTCATCTGAACCATCCTTGGCTGATGGTTGCGCCGGATCGCCTAAGACCACTTGACTCGCGGTATCCACCGAACCGGTTACCACCCCCGTCAACCGGAGCATCATGTGCGGTTGCCGGGGGTCGTTGGTCGCCACATAAATGCTCTTGTTGAGCGGACCGCGGCGTCCCTTGACCGACAGTTTCACGTTCAGCAGCGTATTCGAGCCAGGCGGCACCTGCTGATCGCGCAGTGAGGCAGTCGCCCCGCAGCAGGCGCGCAACTGACCAAAGGTCAGCATCCCCTCCCCTTGATTATCAAGGGAAAAGTCATGCACAACCGTATCGGTATCACTGACGACCCCGAAATCAAATGTGGCTACATCGCAAACCACACGCGGGGGGGCCGGGACGGCAACAGCCCATCTGCCGGAAGCGGCAAGGACCACTCCAAACACAAGTGCATATTTAATATCCAGTCTCATGGAGCTGGATAATGCCCACCCACAGCGCAGCCCGTCAAGCCTTTTGGAAGTCTTTTGGTTGCCTGACATGGCCACCATGAGATGGAGGAAACCCGCGCGACCAGCCCCTGCCCTGCGCAACACGCCGTTTTCTAAAAAATGAGATTCCGGCTTTACAATCCAAGCCTGACTGTATATTGTTTTCGCGTTGTCAATTATGGATGCCTGATATTTCGATGGAGACATGTGATGGCCAAAATACTGCTTGTTGATGACGAACCCAGTATACTCAGCGTGCTTTGCACCGTTTTGCGGTCGGAGGATTATGACGTCACCGCCGCCGCCGACGGTCAGCAGGCGATCGAGCTGGTGAAGAATGGGGACTTCGACCTGGTGATCTCCGATATCCGCATGTCCCCGATCAACGGCATGGACATCCTCAAGGTGGTCCATCAGGAGCGTCCGGAAGTGTCCGTGATCATGCTGACCGCCTATGGTTCGGTCGAGACCGCCATCGAGGCGCTCAAGCTCGGGGCCTTCGACTACGTGACCAAGCCGTTCAAGGTCGACGAGCTGCTGATCACCGTGCAGCGGGCGCTTTCCTACCGAAACGCGCTCAACGAGAACGCGACGCTCAAGGAGCAGTTGCAGACCCGCTACCAGTTCGACAACATCATCGCGGAAAGCCCCGCGATGAAGAACGTGTGCGACATGATCCGCCGCGTGGCCCCCACCGACACCACCGTGCTGATCTACGGCCAGAGCGGCACCGGCAAGGAGTTGATCGCCAAGGCGATCCATGCCTACAGCCTCCGCAGCAAGAAGAACTTCCTGCCGGTGAACTGCGCAGCCCTGCCCGAACCACTGCTCGAATCCGAGATGTTCGGGCATGTCAAGGGAGCCTTCACCGGAGCCACCTCCGACAAGGAAGGCCTGTTCGAGGCCGCGAACGGCGGCACGATCTTCCTCGACGAGATCGGTTCGATGCCGATGAGCATCCAGGGCAAGCTGCTGCGCGTGCTGCAGGAAAAGGAAGTCCGCCGGGTAGGGAGCAACAAGACTGTATCCGTGAGCGCCAGAGTCCTGGCCGCCACGAACACCCCGCTGGAGAAGATGATCGAGGATGGTACTTTCCGCGAGGATCTCTTCTACCGCATCAGCGTGATCCCGATCGAGATCGCCCCGCTTTGCGAACGCCGCGAGGATATCCTCCCGCTGGTCTACCATGTCATCAAGAAGGAAACACCGGAAGGCCAGGATTACCCGTCGCTTAGCGCCGATGTCTGCTCCCTGCTGGAAGGCTACAACTGGCCGGGCAATGTCCGCGAACTGGAGAATGCAATCAAGCACGCGATGACGTTCTCAAAGGACGGCCATATCACCCGCGACGTACTGCCGCCCAAGATCGCCAACGCGTCCGCCATGACCGAGGCCGAATCCGGTGCCGAACGTTTCGACGCCTCGCGCGGGCGCTCGCTCAAGGCCTTCCTGCGCGAGCAGGAAAAGAAATACCTGAACCAGGTGCTGCAGTTCACCGGCGGCGACAAGGAGAAGGCCGCCAAGACCCTGCGCATAAGCCTCGCCACGCTCTACCGCAAGCTGCCCAGCGAGGAATAGACCTGCTGCTTCTTTAACGCCTGCCACTCGTCGCGCAGCGCCGCCGCCCGCTCAAACTCCAGAGCCTGGGCCGCCTCGAGCATCTCGCGCTCCAGCATCTGGAGAGTCTCGTGCACCGTGTAGGTCTCCCCGGCCTCGGCCAGGACCTTCATCTCAACCTCGCGCTCATCGTAGACCGTGCGAAGGCCCCCGTCAATCGCACGTATCGCGCTACGCGGGACAATACCGTGCTCACGGTTGTAGGCAAGCTGCCTTTCCCGGCGCTCCGCGGTCAACTGCATCATACGCCGCATCGAGCCGGTCACCACGTCGGCATACAGGATCACACGCCCGTCGATATGGCGCGCCGCACGCCCCGCGGTCTGGATCAAGGCCGTGTCGGAACGCAGGAATCCCTCCTTGTCGGCGTCCAGGATCGCCACCAGCGCCACTTCCGGCAGGTCCAGTCCCTCGCGCAGCAGGTTGATCCCGACCAGGCAGTCGAATCCCCCGCCACGCAGGCGGTTGAGGATCTCGACGCGTTCAATGGCATCGATGTCGCTGTGCAGGTACTCCACGCGGCAACCCATGCGACGCAGATAGGCGGATAAATCCTCCGCCGTCCGCTTCGTCAACGTTGAGACCAGTACCCGTTCACCGAGCGAGGCACAGTTCCTGACCTCAGCCATCAAATCGTCGATCTGGTGAGCCAGCGGACGTACATCCACCAACGGGTCCACCAGTCCGGTAGGCCGGATCAACTGCCGCACAGGCACACCGGACACCTGGACCTCGTAGGGCCCGGGGGTGGCACTGGTAAAGACAATCGGTCCCACCGTCGCCATGAACTCGTCGAACGCCAGCGGACGGTTGTCCCCCGCCGACGGCAGCCGGAAACCATGCTCGATCAGCGTGCCCTTGCGCGATTGGTCACCGTGGTACATCGCCCGCAACTGGGGCAGGGTCACGTGCGACTCGTCGATCACCGTCAGGAACGGACCGGGGAAGTAATGCAGCAGCGTCGCGGGCGGCTCTCCCGCCCGTCGTCCGGCCAGGTGCCGGGAGTAATTCTCGATCCCGCTGCAGTAGCCCAGCTCCTTCATCATCTCCAGGTCATAGAGCGTGCGCTGCCTCACGCGCTGCGCCTCCACCAGCTTGCCCGCTTTCTCGAAATCAGCCACCCGCGCATCGAGTTCCGCGCGGATCGCCGAGAGCGCGTTCTCGATCTTGGCGTGCGGCATGACGAAGTGCCGCGCGGGCGAAACCGCCACGCGCTCCAGAGCTCCCAGCACCCGGCCGCTGCCCTCCTCGATCTCGAATAGGCCGTCGACCTCGTCGCCGAAGAACTGGATCCGCAAGCCCCCGGTGGAATAAGAGGGAAAAATATCCACGGTGTCGCCGCGAACACGGAATGTCCCCGGCTGCGGTTCGTAATCGTTGCGGGTATACTGGATATCCACGAGCCGGTGCAGCATCTCATCGCGATCCAGCGCCTGCCCGGCCACCACCTGGACCAGCATCTCGCTATAATCTTCCGGCGACCCCAGTCCGTAGATGCACGAGACCGAGGCGACGATGATCACATCGTCGCGGGACAGTAGCGAGTTTGTGGCCGAAAGCCGCAGCCGCTCGATCTCCTCGTTGATCGAGGCATCCTTCTCGATGAAGGTGTCGGTCTGGGGAATGTAGGCCTCGGGCTGGTAATAGTCGTAGTAGCTGACGAAGTACTCGACCGCGTTATCCGGGAAAAACGCTTTAAGCTCGCCATACAACTGCGCCGCCAGGGTCTTGTTGTGCGAGATGACCAGTGCCGGTTTCCCGTAGGCCGCGATGACGTTGGCCATCGTGTAGGTTTTTCCGGAACCGGTCACGCCTTCCAGTGTCTGGTAGCGTCGTCCATCACGCAGTCCCGCCAGCAGCGAGCTGATCGCCTGCGGCTGATCGCCGGTCGGCGTGAATCCGGCCTGCAATTTGAATGGCGGCACCTTGTCCCCCTTCCCGGTAATTGTCCCAATCCTACTCGTCTCAGTTCTTCTGGCTGCCTTCACGTTCCGCCTTGCTCCGACAGTACGGGCAGACCTCCGTACCAACCGTCGCTGCCGTATGCAGGTCCAGGAAGACATGGGGCAGCATCCAGTGACCTTTCTTGTCGTTAATGCGTGAACAGTGGTTGCAAACCAGCAGGTCCCCTGAGATCGCCTGTTCCTCAAGCTGCTTGACGTCGCGCTTCAACTGCCGGTTCTCGTCGGCCAGCGAATGCCGGGTCCGGGTTGCCTCGGTATGCACCTCGTCGCGCTCCCGGTTCCGGCGCACCTGCAAATCCAGCAAGTCGCGCAGCATGCCACCCACGCGATCATCCTCCTGGATCTGCAGCATGAACCCGGTGATGTCCACCCCGACCGCTTGATAGGCGACAAGCTTCCCATCCGCGTCGAAGACGCCCTCCTCACTCCAATGCACCCAACGCCGTCCGGCCGGCAACTCGAACGAAACCTCGTAGGTTGCGAGCGGCTGGTCGCGACAGATCAATTCCACGCGGCTACGGACGAAGTCCACCTCGTCGGGTGGTATCGACTTCATGAAGGACGGCCCGGCCAGCGCATCCGCCGAGCCCCCGAAAAACCGCTGATAGGCTTCGTTCGCGTAGATCAGTTTCCCGCCTGGAAGGAACCGGCAGATCAGCAGCGAGGAGGACTGAAGAAGCCGTTCGGATTGCTGGAAATGCGTCTGGGCCGATTCACTCAACCCGCCACGATCCGCCACCCCGGCCTCGTCAATCACCACCGCCACCGTATCCCGGTTCGGCAGGAAGAATAGAACCCGCAGCAGGCGGTCGACACGCGTCGCCTGGGAGACGCCTTGCGCGGAGTGTCCTTTCAGGACAACGGTGTCCAGGGCCGCCCCCCAATCCGCGAGACCGCCCGGGACCACATCGAAGAAGGGCGTTTCCAGGACGGAGACACGCGCCATACCGATCAGGTCGGCATAACGCCGATTGACACCGCAGACGCGAAATTCCACCGGGTGACGATAGCGGTCGCGCACAACACGGGCCAACAGCACGCCCATCGGGAAGTGCTCGATGAACAACGAGGCGACGGACTCATCCACAGCG
>JAIFLS010000046.1 GCA_020048935.1 bacterium
CCAGTTGGGGGTTCTGCTGCGGTGGCCAGGCCGGATAGCGCAGGTGGTCGAGGCCGTCACGGTTATAGAAACTGCGCAGATCCTGTATCTGCAGGGGTGCGTCGATGCGGATGACGTCCGTGTCCTCGATGGTGAGGTGGGTCTTCAGCCAGTCGATGATCTCCATGGCGGCGCTGGCGGCGGTCTCCAGGCGTACGCAGCCGCTGGTCTTGCGGCGCCGGAGGACATTGCGCATGGCGTGCGCAAGGTCGGCCGCGTAGGTCTCGTCCACATGCACATCCGCGTTGCGGGTGGCGCGTACCGGTGCGCACGCGAGGATTTCCTGCCCGGTAAAGAAGGTGCCGGCAAACGTGGCGACCACATCCTCGAGCAGCAGGAATGTCTGGTGTGCGCCCGCATCCGGCAGCGGGACAAAGCGCGGCAGGCGGGACGGGATCGGGATGAAGGCGAAGCGCGGGGTGCGCTTGCGCGGGGCGGGGGCCAGCATCACCAGCAGGTACAGCATCAGGCTGTTGAGCAACGGGAACGGATGCTCGGGATGGACGGCGGTCGGGGTCAATACCGGGAAGATCTGGTTGCGGAACACGGCTTCGAGCGCCAGCCGCTGGGGCGGCGTCAGCGTGTCCGGCTTGACGGCATGTAACCCGGCCTCCGCCGCCATGGCGGGGGCGATCCGGGTCCGGTACAGGGTCGCGATATCGGAAATCATCCGGCTGGTGCGCAGCTGGACGGCGGCGAGCTGCTCGGAAGGCCGCATGCCTGCCGGATCGGGCGTTGTGATGCCCGCCTCGCCCATCAGCTTGAGGCCGCCGATGCGCACCATGAAGAACTCATCCAGGTTGGAGGCGGCAATCGCGAGGAAGTTGATCTGCTCGAGCAGGGGCACGGTGGGGTCGGCCGCCTCATCCAGCACACGCTGGTTGAATTCAAGCCAACTGAGTTCGCGGTTGATGAAGCGGGCGGTGTCGCTCATGGCTGCGTATCCTTTGCGTTCTGGCGGATGGCAATCCGCAATCCGTACATCTGTTCGAAGAGGTCTGCCCGGCTGGCGGTGCGCTGCTGCATGATCGGCAGATGGGTGAAGGCGTCGGTCATCAGGATCAGCGAGCCGTCGTGCTCCCTGAGCTTGACCGGGATCCGGTTGCGCCCCTTCATGCAGTCCAGGGCATTGGCGACCCGCAGGATCGCCGCCAGCTTGCTGACGGTCAGCCGGTCGTCCCGCCGCAGCTGCATGTAGGCGTCGTGCGTGGGTTTCGGGGAACTCCGGCGATGGTAGCGGGCGACCTGGGCAGCCAGCTCGACCTCCTGTGCGCCGAGACCGAAGATGTCGCTGTGGCGTATCAGGTACCAGGCGTGCTTGTGGTGGGCGTTGGTGCTGACAAACTGCCCCACCTCGTGAAGCAGCGCCGCCACGGTCAGGATCATCTCGTCGCGGGTGCTGAACTCGTGAAGCCGCCCCAGGAACGCGAATAACTCCATGGCATAGGCGTATACATGCTGGGCATGCACGAGATTGACCTGGTAGCGGCGGGCGGTCTCGAGTGTCGAACTGACGATCTGGCTCTTGAACTCGTCGGTCCAGTTGCCGCCCGCGTCCATCTCGGCCAGCAGCCCGCTGCGCAGGTTGACATCCGCGACAAAGAGGCTGCGCAGGTGGAAGGCCTGCGCCAGGCGCACGTAGATCAGCAGGGCGGGGCTGATCGTCTCGGCCTCCTCGTAGGAGAGGTGGTAGCGCTTGACCAGGTCCTCGTCGCTCATCTCCGCGAACTGGCTGACCAGGTTCTCGAGCTCCTCGGTGGCGACGGCGATCAGCGACTGCCGGTCCCATTCCGGATGGAGCAGGGAGACGGCGAAACGGGTATCGCCACCCAGCGCCAGCATGACCAGTGGTTTGGTAACCGAGATGCCGCCGCGGATCCGCTCGACCTCCTGGTCTATCGTGTCCCTCAGGATATCCCACTCCCGTCGGCGCGAGACGGCCAGGCCCTCGACGGACTTGGTCAGGCGCAGCGAGCCGAGGCTGTGCATGTGGGAACGCGTGACGCGGCCGCGGTGGAACAGCAACGTCTCGGTGCTGCCGCCGCCGACCTCGACGACCAGCGTGTCCGCCTTCTTGAAGAAATCCTGGCGCCCGAGAACCGGACGGACCGCGCGGTAGGTCAGCCGGTTGACTTCGGCCTCCTCGATGACCGTGACCTGGATCCCGGTCGCGATGAGGATGCGGTCGATGAACGACTCCCGGTTCGTGGCCTCGCGCACGGCACTGCTGGCGATGGCGCGGAACTGGCCGGGCTGCTCGATGCCGTATTCGCGCATGATGCGGCGGAAGCTGGTCAGGGCCGATACGCAGGCCTCGGTGGTCTTGCGCCCGATCGCGCCCGTTGTGAAGGTGTCCCGTCCGAGGGCGACGGTCTGCTGCAGCGAATCGAGTATGCGCGCCTTGCCCTTGTGGTCTCGGCAAGGTTCGGCGATGACCATCCGGATGGACGTGGTGCCGATCTCGATGACGGCCACCGGCGGGAGCGTTGCGCCGGGGTCGCTCGCTCTGGTTGCGGGCCTGGTGCTGGAGCTGGCGTCATTCATACTCATATTCGCTAGCGGGCTTTCGTTAGATTATCGTGAGAGGCGATTTCGTGCGGGGGTAGACTGCCATAGAGACGCGCATCCGGCAAGCGATTGTTGAATGTGTTGTTGAATGTGGTCTTGCAAGATGGGGGCATGATGCTTAGAATTGCCCGCCTATGCATCCATTGGAGACCGAATCATGAAAAAACGGTATATGATATACGCGCTGGTAGCGGTTCTGCTGTCCGGAAGTGTTTCCGTCCGGGGGGATATGGATATGGAGCCCCGACGCGACTTCGAGTCGATCGCGGCGCAGCTCGACCCGGGAGGCGAGCTTTTCCTGGTGCTGCATGCCGGTCGCTGGATCGACCGCATGCTCAAGACGCTGGTCGGTGGGGAGGGCGGTCTGCCACCATCCGATGCGGACGAGCAGCCGGTGCGGGATGAATTGGAGCAGACGCGCCGATTCCTCAACCGCACGGGCATGAGTGCCTGGCGGGGCGTGGGGGTGAGTTCGTCCACCCAGCGCGGCGGGAATCATGCGGTGAAGCTGTTCATGCTGCGCGATGAGGTTGACTCCAATCTGCCGTTCTGGCGTGGTTTATTCGGGTGGCAGCCGCGCCGGCTCATGAGTCTGGATTTCGTTCCGGCAGGCTTCTCGATGGTACGGGCATGCACGATGGAACCGATGACGGTATGGCGGATGCTGGCCGATGGCGCTAGCGAGACCGGAGGACCGTCCGGACAGGTGCGGTTTGACGAGCGGCGAGCGGCGGCCACCAACTGGCTGGGCATGGCACCCGAGGATTTGCTTGGCAGCCTGCGGGATGAACTGCTGGTCGCGGTCCGCTTCGGGAAGGAGGCGACGTTCGCGCTGCCGGTCGGCAATGGAGAGCTTACTCTGCCGGTGCCGGCGTTCCTGATCGCGGTCGCCACGGGCGAGGACGTGTTGCGCG
This sequence comes from bacterium, assembly GCA_020048935.1. GTDB lineage: Bacteria > Verrucomicrobiota > Kiritimatiellia > UBA8416 > UBA8416 > UBA8416. The sequence continues at coordinate 3,522 of JAIFLS010000046.1, forward strand.
GGGTGGTCGAGGCGCAACTGGCCCGTTTGAAGATCCCGCTGGTCGAGTCGGTGGTGGCGGGTATCCCGATGCGTCACGCGGAATCGACGCTCGAGGGCATGCCGTTCCCGGTTAAGCCCGCACTGGCCTCGGCGCCGGGATTCCTGCTGCTGGGCAGCTCGCCTGCTGTCGTGGAAGAGGCGTTGCTGGCGTACCGGCATCGCAACGGGCTGGTCACTCGACCGGATTTCCAGGCCGCCTTCCAGGGGCTACCCATGGTCAACAACGGGATACTCTATGTGGATGCGGACGGAGCCCGCGTCCTGCAGCACTGGCACCAGAGTCGCTTGGACGCGGAGCAGGACGCAGGGGATGCGCAATTCCCTGCCATGGCGCGTATCGCCAGGGCACTGGCGACGGGCGGGGATAGCCTGCCGACCTGCGCGCTGGTGGTGCGCAACTGGAAGCATGGCGTGATGATCAATGGTTTCGCCGGCGTCGGTGGCGAGGTTCTCCTGCGGGCCGCCGGTACCTCTGCGCTGGCCATCTGGAACGGATTATGGAGCCGTGAAACAGCGACGGCAACAGAAAGGTAGGGGATTCATGGAGAAAGTGGTTATCGCGGGATCGGGGCCGGCCGGCTTGACGGCGGCGATCTACACGGCGCGCGCGAATCTGGACCCGCTGGTGCTGCAGGGGCCTGCCCCCGGCGGCCAGTTGATCGTGTCGTACGAGGTCGAGAATTATCCGGGATTCGTGGAGCCGGTCTCCGGTGCCGAGCTGATGGACCGCTTCCTGAAGCAGGCCGAACGCTTCGGTACGCGCATGTCCTATGCCAGTGTGCAGAAGGCCGTCCGCGAGGGGGATCACATCCGCCTGGAAACCGACGACGGGGTGATCGAGACCGAGACCCTGATCATCGCCACCGGGGCGGAGGCTCGCCGGTTGCCGATAGCGACCGAGCCCGCGTTCTACGGCAAGGGGGTTTCCGGTTGCGCGACCTGCGACGGGGCCTTCTACCGCGATCAGGATGTACTGGTCGTCGGCGGAGGCAACACCGCGATGGAAGACGCCATGTTCCTGACGCGCTTCGCGCGGCGCGTGACGATCGTGCACCGGCGGGACTATTTCCGGGCGGCCCCGATCGAGATCGACAAGTGCAGGAAAAACCCGAAGATCGACTGGCTGATCCCGTGGGTGCTGGAGACGATCACCGGCGACGCGCGCGGTGTGCGGGGAGCGGTCCTGAAGCACGCCGATACCGGCGAGACGCGCGAGGTGGAGTGCCAGGGCATTTTCGTGGCGATCGGGCATGATCCGAAAACCACGCCGTTCCAAGGGCTGGTGCCGTTGGACGACGAGGGCTTTATCGTGGCCGTCGAGGGCTCCACGTGTACCTCGACGCCGGGCGTCTTCGCCTGTGGCGATGTGCGCGACCGCCGCTACAAGCAGGCGGTGCTGGCGGCCGGTCACGGCTGCATGGCGGCATTGGATGTGGAACAGTATCTCGGGCAACGGGAATAGCGGGAACGGTGGCAGCCATGAGCGAAGCGGGGCAAGGCATGAGTGCGGTGGAACTGGACGGATTCGTCTTCCGCAAGTCGCTGGCGATGCAGATTGAATTGCAGGAGTCGCTTGCCGCCCTGGGGGATGTCGCCGATCTCGTTTGCCTGGATATAGGCAGCTCGAACGCCATGTTCAGCTACCAGCTCCGCCGGGCCGGTGGCCGCTGGCATTCGCTGACCGCTGACGCGGCAACGGCGGCGCGTATCCGCGAGGTGGTGGAAGATCATGTGGAGGTCCTGCCGCCACCGCCCGAGGAACCCTTTGCCAAGGGTACCTTCGATGTCGTGATCGTGTTCGGGATGCTCGAGACGCAAGCCTCCGATGCGGCCTTCGTCAAGCAATGTCACCGGATGCTGAAAACCGACGGGCGGCTGATTGTCTGTGCGGCAAGAAAAAAACCGTTCTCGCTGCTGAATACCGTCCGCGGACGGTTGCAACCTGTCGGGCAGCTACGGATCGGCTACACGGAAGGCCGCCTGTTTGCGGCACTCAAGAGCGGGTTTGATGTTTCCAGTCTGCGCACCTACCAGCGCTTCTTCATGGCCCTTGCTTCCGCTGTGGTCGAGAGCATGGACAGCCGCCGGGCGGCAGGTCCCGTCGATGCCCGTTGCCGTCTCCACAAGGCGGCCGCCATCCTCTACTGGTTCGCCTTCCAGCTTGATGCGCTGCTGTTCCTGACGCGCGGCCACCGGATGATCGCGGTAGCCAAGCGGCGAGGCTGGCGCCTGCGCGAGGCCCCGGTGCTTTCGGACGGCCGCTCGATCACCGAAGCGGTGCTCAGGCCGATCGGGTAA
>JAIFLS010000105.1 GCA_020048935.1 bacterium
CGCACGGTCTGCTTGACGATCCAGTTGTTGAGATAGCGCTCGCCGCGGGTCTCGCTGACCCAGAGCCGGGCGGTATGCACGGGGTAGATGTCGATCGAGCCCTGCTGGAAGGCCTCGAAGGCATTCTCGCGCTCGGCAAAGAAGCGGTAGCTTAGCGTCTGGAAATTGAACGTGTGGCGGGTGCGCGGATCCGCCCGCCGCCACCAGTCCGCGCGCCGTTCCATGTCGACGGCAATGCCTTCGCGCACGGTGCCGAGCCGGTAGGGGCCGGAGACGACGGGGAAGGCGAAGTTGAGCTTGTTGAAGTCCTCGTTCTCGTAGATATGCTTCGGCAGGATGTGGAAACCGCCAGCCCCGCCGAGATTCTGCCAATGGACGGATTTCGCGCTGAAGGTGATCGTACGCTCGTCCTGCACGACCGGCGGATCGAAGCGCTCGAGGGCAACTTTGTGCGGGCCGGTGGTGTGGCGCGGGTCCATGACGGTGTCGTAGGTCCAGCGCACGTCCGCGGCGGTGACGGGACGGCCATCGCTCCAGACGGCGCGCGGGTCCAGAGTGAAGGTGAACGTGCGCTTGTCCTCGGAGATCGTCCATTGCGCCGCCAGGCCGGGGGTGTACTCGAGGGAGAAGGCGTCCATGTCGAGCAGCGTCTCGTACATCAGCCCGAAGAGGTCCGCGCTGAAGCTGTTGTTGGCGAGATAGTAGTTAAAGCTGGGCGGATACTGGCCCGCATAGCTGGAGAGTGAGCCGCCGACGGTGGCCTCCGGGCTTGCGACCGGGTCGGCGGTGGCCTGCCAGCCGGGCAGCGGGAAATGCAGCGGCTGCGCAAAGGCGGCGCTGGCTGTCAGCAGCGCGAGAAGTACGATGGATGAGAGTCGGGCGGTGGTCATGAAGCGGATTCCTTTCGCGGGTTTCCGGGCACGTATATAATCAGGGATATATTTAGCCACAAAAGGCACATAAAACACAAAAGAATTGAAGTTATAAAACAAGGGTGCCTGTCGTACGTACCTCACAACTGGCGGGCGCGGGCGATGGCGTCGTCGAAGGTGGCGCAGAGGTTCTCGCGTCCGATCTTGCTGATGGCGTCGGCCTTGCTGAGCATGGCGAACGGCTGGCGGTGGATCCCGCTGATGATGACCGTTCCCCCGCTGTGCTTCATGCGCTCGATCACGCTTAGCAGCGCGTTCATGCCGGTCGCATCCATGGCGGTCACCAGATGCAACCGCAGGATCAGTACCTTGGGCCAGTGCTGGGCTTGCAGCAGCGCGTCCATCAGTTTCTCGGCGGCCCCGAAGAGGAACGGGCCGAAGATGCGGTAGACGATCACGCCCTCGGGCAGTGGCTTGCCGCAGGCGAGCTGTTCGGGGCGTTCGAGCATATCTTCATCGGTCACGCGACTGACCTCGGTGGTTTCGGAGATGCGGCGGATAAAGAGGAACGCGGCCAGCACCATGCCGACCTGCACGGCGACGACGAGGTCGAAGATCACGGTCAGGGCAAGCGTCGCCAGCAGGACGAGCGCGTCGCTGCGCGGGAAGCGAGACAGGCTCGCGAGCTCGTGCCATTTGCCCATGCGCAGGGCCACGACGATCAACACGGCGGACATGGCGGGCATCGGGATGTAGGCGGCCCAGCGGGAGGCAAGCAGGATGATCGCCAGCATGGTCAGCGCATGGACAACCCCGGCAATCGGGGTCTTGCCGCCATTGCTGATGTTGGCCGATGTGCGCGCGATCGCCCCGGTGGCGGGCAGCCCGCCGAAGAACGGGCAGGCGAGGTTGGCAATGCCCTGGGCCACCAGTTCCGTGTTGCTGTCGTGGCGGTCGCCGCTCAGGCCGTCGGCCACGACGGCGGAAAGCAGGGATTCGATCGCGCCGAGCATGGCGATGGCCATCGCCGGCCCGATCAGGTCGCGGATCATGCTCCAGTCAACCGCAGGCAGCGAGGGCATCGGCAGTCCGGAGGGAATCGCGGCCGCCCCGAATTTCGCGCCGATGGTCTGGATTCCGTGCGTGGTGCCCCAGCCCGTCAGGGCGACAAACAGCGTGGCACCGAGCATGGCCGCGATCGAGCCGGGGATGTAAGGGATCTTGAGGCGCGGCCACAGCAGGATGATGGCGATGCAGGCAATCGAGAGGCCGAGCGAATAGACATTGAGGCTGCCGATGTGTTCGTGGAGCCAGGACAATTTGTGATGGAACTCGGCGGGCATCCCGGTGATGGTCCGCATGCCGGTCAGGTCGGGAATCTGCGTGATCATGATCGCGATGGCGATGCCGGTGGTGAAGCCGCTGGTGACCGGCCAGGGGATGTACTCGATCAGCACACCCATGCGGGTGAGCCCCATCGTGATCAGGATGGCGCCAGCCATCATGGTGGCCACCATCAGCCCGCTGTAGCCGTGTTGCAAAACGATCATCAGGATGATGGGGATGAACGCGGCCGTGGGCCCGCCGATCTGGACACGGCTGCCGCCGAGCAGGGAGATAATTCCCCCGCCGATGATGACCGTGAAGATGCCGAGCGCGGGGGCAGGGAACGGGGTTTCGGCCCCCTGGGGGATGCTGGCGATGCCGAGGGCCAGGGCGAGCGGCAGGGCAATCAGGCCGACGGTTACGCCGGCCAGCAGTTCACCGGTCAGCGAGAATGCCGGACGGGAACCGTTGCGGGAAAACAGTTCAAGGAATCGGGGTGCGAAAACAGGCTTTTTTCTTGTGGCTTTCATGGGACCTTCCTGGTTATCATTCCCAGTATGTTTGGTAAATGAACGGACGGAACTCTGCGCCTTCGCGCCAGCGTTTGCAAGTGATTTTGAACAGGGAAGGATGGATCATGCACGATAAAGAGATCGAGTTGTTAGAGCAGCGTGTCAAGAATTTCAGCAAGCGTATCGGGAAGCTCATCCTGCGGGAGAACATTCCGCTGGAGGCATCCTTCCGCCATTGCCCGCAGCCGGTTCCCTTCGCGGCACGTGAAGAGGGCGACTACCGTCCGGTCAAGGAAGGCGAGGGCTGGGGGCGCACGTGGGAGAGCGCCTGGTTCCATCTGGCCGGGCGCGTACCGAAGGCCTGGAAGGGCCGGCATGTCGCCGCCTGGCTCTGCTTCAATGGCGAGGGGCTGGTTTTCGACCGCAAGGGCGCGATGATCCAAGGCATCACCAACGGCTCGGTGTTCGATCGCACATTCAGTCGCGATGTGGTCAGCCTGTTCACCTCCGCCAAGGGCGGGGAAGCAGTTGAACTCTGGGTGGAGGCGGCCTGCAACGGGCTTTTCGGTGTCAATCGCACGGCGGATCCCGAGCCGGGGGCGCCCGACCGCTATGGCAGCTATAGCGGCTCGGTCAACCGAATCCGTCTGGCCGTGGTGGACGACGACCTCTGGCACCTGCGGCTCGATGTGATGGTGCTGGCCGACCTGCTGGTCACGCAGCCGCGCAAGTCCGTGCGGCATTCGCGGGTGCTGCGCGCCCTGAACAAGGCGATCGACCTCTTCGGCGATGATCCGGCCAATGCCGCCGCTGCGCGCGCCGTGCTCGCGCCGGAACTGGCGCGTCCCGCCCACGCCTCGGCCCTGACCGCGGTGGCGGTCGGCCATGCGCACATCGACACGGGCTGGCTCTGGCCCGTGCGCGAATCCATCCGCAAATGCGCCCGCACCTTCTCCTCGCAACTGCGGCTGATCGACCGCTATCCCGGCTACGTGTTCGGTGCCTCGCAGGCCCAGCATTACGCCTTCGTCAAGGAACATTATCCCGCGCTCTACCAGCGCATCCGCCAGGCGGTGCGAGACGGGAGCTGGGAGTGCCAGGGCGGGATGTGGGTCGAGGCCGATGCCAACCTGGTCAGCGGCGAATCGATGGTGCGCCAGTTCGTGTTCGGCAAGCATTTCTTCATGGATGAATTCGGCGTGGATGTACGCAACCTCTGGCTGCCGGACGTGTTCGGCTACAGCGGGTCCATGCCGCAGATCATGAAGAAGGCGGGCTGCGATTACTTCGTGACGCAGAAGATTTCCTGGAGCCAGACCAACCGGTTCCCGCATAGCACGTTCCGCTGGCGCGGCATCGACGGGACGGAAGTCCTGACGCATTTCCCGCCGGAGGATACCTACAATGCATCGCTGCGGCCGGATCTGCTCCAGAAGGGTGTGGAGAACTTCCAGGAGCGCGGCTTCATCGATGGGTTCCTCTCGCTCTTCGGTATCGGCGACGGTGGCGGCGGACCGCATGAGGAGCATATCGAGTTCGGGCTGCGCCAGGCGGATCTCGAGGGCTCGCCGCGGGTCGTGTTCGGCCACGCGCAGGCGTATCTCGACAGGATTCCCTCGTATCACGACGACCTGCCTGTCTGGAGCGGGGAGCTTTATCTCGAACTGCACCGCGGCACGCTGACCACCCAGGCCCGCACCAAGCGCGCCAACCGGATGCTGGAGAACCGCCTGCGCCAGGTCGAATTCCTCTGGTCGTGTCTGCCGCTGGCCAAGTATCCCAAGGCGGCGCTCGACAGCATCTGGCAGCGGCTTCTGCTGAACCAGTTCCACGACATCCTGCCGGGCTCGAGCATCAAGGAGGTCTATGACGATGCCGCCCGTGACCACGCCGAGGCCCTCGCGGCCTGCGACCGTCTGTTGCAGCAAGCCGCCGCCGCGCAGTTGACGGAAAACGCAGATAGCGTGACGCTGGTCAATTGCCTGTCGTACGCCTACTGCCGTCCCGTGGCGCTGCCGGCGGGGTGGGGCGGGGCGGTTACCGGTGACGGCGGGGCCGTCACGGTCCAGGACGAGGACGGGACGCCCGTGGCTGCCGTGAAAATCCCGCCGCAGGGCACCGTCACGCTGGAGCGGTGCGACAGCGCCGCTGTTGCTGCCCGAGCCGGGCGTGGACTGGTACTCGAGAACGGGCTGATCCGCTACGAGTTCGACAAGGACGGCACGATCAGCCGTGTCTACGACAAGGAGGCCGCCCGCGAGGTGCTGGAGGCAGGCGGGCGCGGCAACCTGCTGAGTCTCTACGAGGACCGTCCCAACAACTGGGATGCCTGGGATGTCGACGCCTTCTACGAGAACCAGCTTCTGGAATATGCCAGGTCCGTCCGCGCCACGCGTCTGCCCGGCGGTCCGGTCCGCCAGCGCCTGCGTTTCGAGCTGGCGGTCGGCAACTCCACACTGGTGCAGGTCGTCACGCTGGCGGCGGATACCAAGCGTCTGGATATCGAGACCACGGCCGACTGGCGTGAGAAGCACCGCATGCTGCGGGTGTCCTTCCCGGTGGCGGTGCAGGCCGCGGCGTTCAGCAGCGACATCCAGTATGGCTGCATCCAGCGGCCGACGCACCGCAACACCTCCTGGGATACCGCCCGGTTCGAGGTGGCGGCGCACCGCTATGTCGACTTGTCCGACCGTGATTACGGCGTGGCCTTGCTCAACGACTGCAAATACGGCCACAAGGTGCATGAGAACGTGCTGGATCTGAACCTGCTGCGCTCGCCGACGCATCCCGATCCGGATGCCGACCAGGGCGCGCACGTCTTCACCTACAGCCTGCTTCCGCATACCGGCACGCTGACCGAGTCACCTGTCATGGCCGAGGCGGCCTGCCTGAACGTGCCGGCACTGGTCTTCGCGGGACGGCGGGGCGCGTTCAAGCCGCCCTGCCGGCTGGAGGGGCGCGGGGTTTCACTGGAGGTCATCAAGCGGGCGGAGAAGAGCAAGACCGTGGTCATCCGACTGGTCGAGACCGACGGGCGGCAATCGACGTGCCGGGTAATGCTGGCGGATCCGAAGACCGTGCTCGTGGAAACGAACCTGGTCGAATGGACCGAGGAAGAGCGGTTTACCCCCGGCCCCGACGG
>JAIFLS010000010.1 GCA_020048935.1 bacterium
GGGAGGAGATCGCGCGGAAACGGGCCTGGATGCAGGGGTTGCGCTGTTCAGGGTCGGTGTTCCGGAATCCGCCGGGGGACTACGCCGGGCGGCGGATTGAGGAGGCGGGGCTCAAGGGAATGCGGATCGGCGGGGCGGTGGTGTATCCGCGGCACGGCAACTTCGTGGTGGCCGATGAGGCCGTGGCCACGGCGTCGGATGTGCTGGCTCTGATCCAGCGGATCGAGGACGCCGTGAAACGGGTTTCGGGTGTGGAGCTGGTGCGGGAAGTGGTCTGTCTGGAGTAACGGAAAAAAGTCGAAATCGGAAAAGTCGAAAGTCGAAATCAGCGACTTACGCCCGGTTTGTTTTTAGCCACAAAAGGCACAAAAAACACAAAAACTGCTGCTCTGCACGGTGGACAGATTTGTTGGATGTTGAGTGTTATTGTTTTGTGATTTTTGTGCCTTTTGTGGGCGGGCCTTCGGCGGAGCGGGAGGTCTCGCTGCGCAGCGGGGCGGCGGCGCTGCGCGGGTTGCAGGAGAGCGGTTACGCGGCCACGGCGGTCGAGGTGATCGGTCGCACGTTCACGCTGCCGCCGGGAACGGAGGCGGTGTTCATCGCCTTGCACGGCGAATTCGGCGAGGACGGCGAGGTGCAGGCCCTGCTTGACGGCATGGGCATGCCTTACACCGGCTCGGGCGTGGACGCCAGCCGGGCGTCGATGGATAAGCTGGTGACAAAAGAGGTGTTCACGGCGCATGGCATCCCGACTGCGGCATATGCGTCGTTGCAACGGGGCGATAAGCCGGAGTTCCCGCTTCCGGCGGTGGTCAAGCCGGTGCGGCAGGGATCGAGCTTCGGTGTGCATCTGGTGCGCGAGCCCTCGCAGATGGCGGCGGCGCTTGAGGATGCGTTCCGGTACGACGAGCAGGTGCTGGTGGAGACGTACATCCCCGGGCGGGAATTGACGGTCGGGATCCTGGATCGCGAGGTGTTGCCGGCGGTGGAGATCGCGGCCCCGGACGGGTGGTATGGCTACGAGGCGAAATACACGCCGGGGAAGACGCGCTACCTCTGCCCGGCAGAACTGCCCGAGGCGGTGCGGGTCGAGGCGCAGCGGCTGGCGCTGGCGGTCTTTGACGCGCTGGGCTGCGAGGGATTCGGCCGCGTTGACTTCCGGCTCTCGCCCGAGGGCGGGCTTTACGTGCTGGAACTCAACAGCATTCCGGGCCTGACCGAGACCAGTCTGCTGCCGAAGGCGGCGGCGGCGGCGGGAATCCCGTTCGCGGCGCTGTGCGACCGGCTGATGCGCACCGCCCGCTGCGGCGGAATTGCGGAGAAGCCTGTAAAGCATGGAATCTTATCGGAGAAGCTTTAGTTTGTTGGTTGTAGCCCAGTTGCGCCGCAACTGAGGCAGCGGGAATGTGCGTGCGGTTGTGCAGATTGCCGCGTTTACGGCAAACAACCATTCGCTTACAACGCGGAAGCCGCACTCGCGGCGCGAGTGGGCTACAATGCGGAAGCCGCACTCGCGGCGCGAGTGGGCTACAATAGTGGCTGAAACGTGTGGTTCCTGTATATGAACATGAATATGAGCATGATGGAGCGTTAGAATGGCGCGAGCTTATAGTAGTAGCAGCAGCAGGGGGCAGCGGTCGGTACAGCTCGGGGCTCGGGTGCGCAAGAAAGGCACCGGCGGCAATCACTGGTACCAGGTCGGGGCGGTGGCATTCCTCGTGCTCACGCTTTGCGGCTTGATCCTGGTGTCGATCGCCGGCTCGCGGTTCCTGTACCGTTCGCTGCTTTCCGAGAATGACCGTTTCCGCATCCAGACTATCGAGATCACCCCCGGTCGCATCAAGACCGAGACCATGATCCGCGAGTACCTGGCCTATGTCGACATCACCGCCGGTACCAATCTCTTCGCGTTCAACCTCCGCAAGCTGGTCGCGCTCTACCTGGAGCGCAATCCGCTGGTCCGGCAGATGCATGTGCGGCGGCGCCTGCCCGGGACGCTGGAAGTGGAGATCCTCGAGCGCGACCCGCTGGCACGGCTCGGGCAGCGCGGGAACCTGGTGGCGGACCGCGAGGGCTATGTATTCCGCCTCAGCAGCGACCTGCACCGGCTGCCGGTCATCATCGGCGACAAGGATGCCGAACTCGCGCCCGGGCGGGACGTCCAGGGAATGTCGCGGGTCGCGATCGATGTCCTGGCCGCCTGCGACAACCCCCTTATGGGCATGCGGCTGGTCGGGGTGGATGTCAGTCGCACGGACTACCTGCGCTTGCATATGCTGACAGCGGATGGCATCAAGGAGGTCAAGCTGAGCTGGGAAGGCATGGGGCGGCGTACCACGACCTCGTACGCGAACATGCGGCAGCGGCTTTCGGAAGTGCGGCAGACGGTCGAGAAGGACCGCGCGGCCCACTCGGAATACGACGCGAGCATTCTTCCGGGGCGGGTTCATGCGCGATAGGCGCGACGGCGCGCGTGTGTGGGTTTGTGGGTATGGGAGTTCGGGTGTGGGCAGGACGCAATAGACGGGGAAGGTACGAATCATGGATCCTGTAGTGGCATTGGAAATCGGCACGTCAAAGACCGTCGTGCTGGTCGGCGAGATGCGTGAGGACGGCAGTCTGATGATCACCGGCAAGGGCGAGCACCCGACCACCGGAATCCGCAAGGGCGAGATCATTGATCCCGAAAGCGTGGTCAACGGGGCCCGCAAGGCGCTGGCCGAGGCCGAGTCGGGAAGCAGCGTGGTCATCAACGAGCTGGTCCTGGCCGTCACGGGCGGGCATATCCGAGGCACGGTCCATAACGGCACCGTGCCGGTCGGTGAGTCCGACGGCGTGATTACCGGGGGCGACATCGAAGAGGTCCAGGAGCTGGCGCGGGCGGTCAACCTGCCGGAAGACCGCGAGATGATCCATACGATCAACCAGAACTACAGCGTCGACGACCACGAGCCCGTCATCAATCCGGAAGGGATGGTCGGGGCCAAGCTCTCGCTCGATATCCTGGTTTTCCATGGCGTGCGCAGCCTGCTGCTGACCACGCATGCGGCCGTGGGGCGGATCCCGATGGAGATCCAGGACACCGTGTTCGGCGGTTTAGCGGCGGCCCTGGCGGTACTGACGCCCGAACAGAAGCGCAGCGGGGCGGTGGTGATTGACCTCGGGGCGGGGACGACCGACTACATCGCCTATGCCGGTGAGGTGGTGGCCTGCGGCGGGTCGCTGGGTGTGGGAGGTGATCACGTCACAAATGATATCATGATCGCGTTCAACATCGCCCAGGCACGGGCGGAGAAGATCAAGAAGGAGCACGGGCGGGCGCTGATCCCCGAGGTGGTGGACCCGCCGAGGCTGGCGTTGCCGGCCGAACTGGGTTTCTCGGGCAATGTCGTCAACCTGCGTTCGCTGCACACGGTGATCAACGCGCGCATGGAGGAGACGCTCCAGAAGATACGGCGGCGACTCGAGGATGCCAACGTGCTCACGCGGCTGGGCAGCGGGATCTACCTGACCGGCGGCGGCGCGCACATGCGCGACATCACCGCCCTGGCGGAGTCCGTGTTCGGTGTCCCCTGCTTCACCGGCAAGGCGCGCCATGTACTCAGTTTGAAGAAGGGGGTTGATGCGCCGGAGTACGCCACTTGCTGCGGTTTGCTCGAGTATGCATTCCGAACCCGCGAACAGGACGGGGAACGGCCCGGATCGCTGCTGAGCTCAATCTTTAAAACCCTTCTGGGCAGAGGACGTTAACGTTGTTGCAGGCGGGAGATCGCGGTTATGTTCAAACTCGTACGTAAAGACAAGGGCAGTGTCATGCGCCGCGTGTGCGTGCTGGGCGTAGGCGACGGCGGCAGCCACGCGGTCGATGGCGTCCTGGGCGGCAATGGCGGCGAAGGCGGCGAAGGCACGATCGCCGTGATCAATACCGATCCGGCCGCCCTGGCCGCTTCGCGGGCGGTCACGAAAGTGCAGATCGGCAAGCAGGATGGCACCATAGCCGGGACAGGCGGGGATCCGCTGGCCGGCAAGGCGGCGGCGGAATGCGATATCGAGATGATCCGCGGACTGTTTACCGACTGTGATGCGCTGATCCTGGCCGCCGGGCTGGGTGGTGGCACCGGTACCGGTGCCGCGCCGGTCCTGCTCGGTGCCGCCCGGGCGGCCGGCGTGATGACTGTTGCCGTAGTCACCACGCCCTTTCTATTCGAGGGCCAGGCCCGCCGCGCCACCGCGCAAGCCGGACTCCAGGCGATCACGGCGGCGGCGGATTTCGTGTGCGTGATCGATAACGACAGCCTGTTCGCCGGTGCCGGTGCGGAAGGTGATCTTGCCGCCGCCTTCGCACGGGCGGATGAGGCGTTGGCAGGGGGAATTTACAGCATGTGGCTCATGCTTACGCAGCCGATGCTGATCAGTGTCGATCTGAGTGCCTTCATGACCCTGGCGGCCAAGGGAAGTGGTGCGTGCCGCTTCGGCTTCGGGTCCGCCAGCGGTGCCGGGCGCGCGCACGCCGCCGCCAAGGCGGTGAAGGAAGGGCCGGTATTCAAGCAAGGCGAGGCCTTGCGCGCCAGCGGGGCTGCGCTGCTGTGCATCTGCGGCAGCCACGACATCACCCTCCAGGAAGTAGGCGACCTCGTCGGTGAGATCGGCGCCAGCATGCCCGAGGATGCAGACCTGCAGATCGCCACCGTGATCAACGAGGCCTGGCGTAACCGGATCTTCGCTGCCGTCTGGCTGGCCGACCGGCGACGCACCGTCACGCCTGTGCCACGCCCCGGGACTCGCCAGGCAGCGGCGGCTGCAACGCCCCCGAAGCCCGGGACCAAGCCGACGAAACCCGCGCAGAAGGAGCTGGAATTCGAGCCCGCGGGGACCACTCGTGGCCCGTTCAAAAACATGACAGCCACGATTCTCGATGGCGAGGATCTGGATACGCCGACCTACAAGCGAAAAGGCATCGAGCTGGAAAAGTAGCCGGTTGTGAGTATGTGTGTATGTGAGTGAAAAGAATTGGTCGTAATCGTGCTCGTAATCATAATCGAGATTCTCGGAGCATGAGGGATTACGATTATGATTACGATTGCGAGAAGGGGTAATGTAAATGAATGAGGCGGATGTGTTGAAGGTGCTGGCGGATACCGGGGCGATGTTGACGGGGCATTTCGAGCTACGGTCGGGGCTGCACAGCGACCGGTTCTTCCAGTGCGCGAATGCCCTGCGCTACCCCGATGCGGCGGAGACGCTCTGCCGGGCACTGGCGGCAAAGATGCAGCCCCTGCTGGTGGGAGGTGTCGATGCCGTGATCGCGCCCGCGCTGGGCGGGTTGGTCGTCGGTCACGAGCTGGCGCGGGCCTTTGGCGTGATGTCGATCTTTGCCGAGAAGGCCGACGGCGTGCTGGTGATGCGGCGCTTCAAGATCGTGCCGGGTGCGCGCTACGTGGTGGGCGAGGATGTGGTCACGCGCGGCGGGCGCGTGCAGGAAACCGTGGATATCGTCAGGGCCGGCGGCGGTGTGGTGACAGCCATCGGCGTGCTGGTGGACCGCAGTGCCGGCAACGCGCACTTCGATGTGCCGATGACCAGCCTGATCAAGATGGCACCGACGGTCTGGGAGCCCGGCGCCTGCCCGCTGTGCAAGGCCGGCTCGAAAGCCGAGCATCCGGGGTCGTAGGGTAAAGCTGAAATCGGGAAAGCCGAAAGTCGAGATAGAGAGCAGAACGAGTGGATAGGAAGCGGTATGCGCTTGTAGCCGGGGTCGGTGACCCCGGTCGGGAATGGATTGGCAGACGGGAGAGAGGCTTCGCAATGCGCCTTTTCATGGGTGCCGGGGTCACCGACCCCAGCTACAAGGCTTTCCCGTTGGCAACCGGGGCGAGCGTCCGCGCGAGCCAGCGGAGCAAAGGGTTTGTAGTTCCGCCTTCAGGCGGCAGCGGGTCTGCTGCTGCTCGGAAATAGGAGACGATTAAGGCGAACGATTAGGGCGAAAATGAATGGGTAACTTGGGCGGGGGAGATCGGTGAACGAGAACGGCGACGAGAACGGAAAACGAGCGGGCATTTGAATCGTCATCCGTTCTCGTCGCCGCTATCGTCAACCGAAATAGGCAGACAGTAGTGAGAAACAGAAAGCTGAAAGTTGAAAGCTGAAAGTCGAAAACCATGGATGGCTCTGGGTCTGCTGCTGGCGGCTGTCGTGGCCGTGCTCTACGCGGCGGCTATCGGGTTCGGCGCCCTGAACCAGGATGAAGGCTGGTATCTTTATGCCGGACGGCTGGTCCATGAGGGGCGGCATCCGTTCCGCGACTTCGCCTCCACGCAGGGACCGGTGATGGCCTACCTGTACAGCCTGGCCTGGCCGCTGGTACGCGTGGCAGGCGTGGCGGGCGGGCGGCTTTTCACGGCCCTGCTGGGCTCGCTTACAATCGCGCTCACGGCTTGGCTGGCATATCGGATGGCCGATGACGCGGGAATCACCGATGCCGAGCCCCGGGCAGCTGACGGCGCGGTGGCGGCCCTGCTGGCCGCCGGCCTGCTGGGGCTGAACCTGTATCACGTCTATTTCACCTCCCTGGTCAAGACTTACGGGGCGACCGGGCTGTTGACCGTTCTGGGCTTCTGCGGGCTGGCTGGCGCCTTGCGGTGCTCGCGGCACGACGGCCGCGCGAAACGCACGTTCCTGCTGGCGGCACTGTCGGCAGCCGCTTTCGGCATCGCGGCCGGCACGCGGCTTTCCGCCGGCATCCTGCTGCCGTCGGTCTGGCTCCCGCTAGCCTTCGCCTGCTGGCGGGCGCACGCCGCCGCACGCCGCCGCCTGCTTCCGCTGCTGGCCGGTATGCTGGCCGGGGGAACGCTGACACTGGCATTCGTCTACGGACCGTTCCTGCTTGGCTCCCCCGAGGCCTTGGTCTTCGGCCTGCTCGATTATCATGCCGCACGCGAGGTCGGCAGCACACCCGTCATGCTGGCCTACAAGGCCGGGTTCCTGCTGCGCCTCTGCACGTCCTATTTCCCGCTTCTGGTTATCGGTGCCCTTGGGCTGGCCGGCTGGCTGCATCAGCGCCGCCATGGCCGCGCAATCACACCGCCCCCCCCCAGCCTGTCCCTGTTGCTGGGATGCGGACTGGCGGCCGTGACGCTGGTGCATCTGGCGGCTCCATTCCCGTACGACGACTACCAGGTTTTCATCATGCCCTGTGCCGTCCTGCTTGCCGTGCCCTCCGTTGTCCGCCTGTTGCGCCGCCTGCCGTTGACGGCATCCGGGCGGCTGGCCGTGGTCGCGGGCACGCTGGTGCTGATGCTGGCGCACAGCCTGTCCTCGCCGCTGCTGCAGACCTGGCTGGTTGATGGTCGCAACCGGATCTGGTGGCCGCTGAAGAGCCGCACGGCCCTGCAGGGGTTGCGCGAGGCGGCGTCAGCCGTCCAAGCTCTGGGCGGCGAGGCTGGCGGCAAGTTACTGCTCACGCAGGACACCTACCTGGCGGTCGAGGCTGGCTGGCGCGTGCCAGACGGCATGGAACTCGGCCCGTTCTGTTTCTTTCCCGGACTCGGCGATGAGGAAGCCGCCCGCCTGCATGTGCTGAATGAGACGGGCTATCTGGACCGGATCGCCAACGGCGGGGCCGATGTCGCCGCCTTCAGCGACTGGGGGCTGGCGATCCGTTCGCCCGGGATCTTGCCGGTGGAGGCAAACCAGATGCGCCGCCTGGAGCAGGCGTTGCAGGCGCAATACGCCCCCGTCATGCGGATCGAGGGTTTCGGGCAGGGCGAGACGCCGCTGCGTATCATGAGAAGAAATCCAGCAAGGGGAGGGACGGAGGCTTCGCCGTCCGATATGAGGAACTAATCACCATGAAAAAAGCGATACTGATCGTACTGGGCCTGGCATTGGCGGCAGGCACCCGGACCTATGGCCAGGCGGCGGATTACGGCCTTGAGGAAACCGAGGTGCGCGAGGCGGCGGAAGCGGGAGGCGATGGTGCCTCCGGTAGCGGCACGGTGGACATGGCTCCTGCACTGATGCCCGGCGGTTCATCCTCGATCGGATCCGCCCGGAGCAACATCCGGGGCGGCGGCCAGTCCGCCATGCTGCGCTACGACCAGCACCGCGAGATCACGCCGCCCGAGTACGCGACACTCCGAATCGGCCCGCTTTACTCCAACGTCGGCATATCGCAGAGCGTAGGCTACCGCTACACCCGTCTCTCCGGCGCGGGCGTGGATTACCTGGAGGGCAGCCGTCGCGGCGACATCAAGGATGACGGCAGCGAGTTCCCGATGGCATCCGGCCTGACGCTCAACAACTACATGATCATCACCCGCAAGATCGACCTCGAGGCCAACGTCAGCGTCAACTATTACCACTATCCGATGAAGACACAGGAAGACGAGCTACAGGTCAATCTCAGTGATGAAGGGATCTTCGCCACCTTCTCCACCCAGTTGCTGGCATCGAGGAACGCCAAGATCCTGCTCTACGACGACATCCTCTATCGCACGGCCTACATTGATACGCGCGGTCTAGAGGATCGCTACGGCGGACGCGAGTACGAGAGTCTCAGTAATACCGCCGGGCTGGACTGGGACTGGAAGCCGACCCCGCTCGACAGTGTTTCCGCCGCCGCCTCGCGGCGCGACACCGTTCCTTTCGATGACGAGTTCGAGCGGCAGAAGGGGTACGTCTACGGCGAAATGCTATCATACCGTCGCTCGCTTACGCCCTTCATGGCTGTCGGCCTGCTGGGCAATGCCTCGCAGAGCTTTTATGACGTGGAGGACCGGTCGGATGTCTTCCTCTATGGCATCAGCGCGTTCACGGGCTTGCGCTTGTCACGCAATCTCACGGGCGACGCCTCGCTGGGCTACCAGTTCTCGACCACCTCGTTAGACGGGGTTGGCGACGAACAGGACAACAGCACCATGACGGCCTCGCTGGGACTTAGCCACGAGATATCCGAGGAGCGCAGCCAGCGGGTTGGCTACCAGCGCTCGCTGAGCGAGGCCTTCGATGGCGGCGTCGATCTCGCCGACACCCTCTCCTACCAATACAGTTGGAGCAGCGGGATTTTCCCCGGCTCGCTATCCTCCTCGTGGTCGCGCTTCGACCCGCAGGAGGAAACGCGCAACGGCTATTCAGACTGGACAACGGGGCTCAACGTCCAGCACCAGTTGACGCGGGTGCTGATGCTCTCGCTCGGTGCCACCTACGCCATGCGCATGAACGAGGACGCCGTCGGCGACGCGGCTGACTCCGGCGAGGCCGACCTGACCAGCGATTACGAGACACTCACGCTGAACGCCAGCACAGGATTCCGCGTCACGCGCAATACCCTGTGCTCGCTCTATGCGTCGCACGCGGACCGCACCAGCGACAACGAGGACCTGTCCTACACCCGCGACACCGTTGGCGTGACCCTGACCTGGGGTCACCAGTTTTAAGATTTCGCCGCGTAGGCCTCGATCTCCTTGAGCCCGCCGATGTGGCGTCCGTCGATGAACGCCTGCGGCGAGGCCGTCTTGCCGGTGATTGCCTTCAGCGCCAGCACGGTTACATCCTTGCCGATGATGATCTCCTCGAAGCTGATATCCTTCTCGATCAGCAGCTTCTTGGCGGTCACACAGTGTGAGCAGCCGACCCGCGAGAACAGGACCATAACCTTGGGCGTCTCGCCGGGGCTGATGTAGTTGAGCATCGTTTCCGCATCGGAGACCTCGAACGGGTCGCCGGGCACATCCGGCTCGATGAACATCTTGTCGATCACGCCATTCTTCACAACCATCGAGTAGCGCCAGGAGCGTGCACCGAACCCCAGGTCGCTCTTGTCCACGAGCATCCCCATCTTCTCGGTGAACTCGCCGTTGCCGTCCGGCAGCAGCGTGACATGTTCGGCGTCCTGGTCCTTGGCCCATTCGTTCATCACGAACGTGTCGTTGACCGAGATACAGACGATCTCATCCACGCCCTTTTCCTTGAAGGCGTGCGCAAGCTGATTGTAGCCGGGCAGGTGACTGGATGAACACGTAGGCGTGAATGCACCGGGCAGCGAGAAGACGATCACCTTGCGCCCGTTGAATATCGCCTTGCTGTCCACATTCACCCACGCATCGCCACGCCGCGTACGAAAAGTCACTTCCGGCACCGGCTTTCCCTCTTTGCTCTTGAACATGATTACTCGCTCCTTTGTTTCAATGATTCAAACTTCATGAACCGATTAATCGCCCGAGCCGGGAAATCCTTACAACCTGGAATTTCCATGCCGCTCGTTTTGCGCTTGTTTCCGAATGGCGGTGTGCTAGTTTCCCGGGACGAAAAGGATAACAGGAAAGCCATATGACCAAGAAAAGACAGCCTGCCGGGGAAGCACCGGAACTGATTCACCTGGAATACCACAACCAGCGGGCCGCGGAATCCTATCTTCGCTTCTATCAAGGCTATACGAAAAGACTGCTGCTCTGCATCGTGCTCTACGTGGTGAAGGCGAGTCCGATCTGGGCGATCCCGATTATCACCGCCAACATGATCAATGTCCTGACCGACCCGAACCGCGACATATCCGCATCGGTTTTTTTCCAGTTCATCATCGGCAGCATTTTCATCCTGCAGAATATCCCCACCCATATCTGGTACATCCGGACGTTCAGCAGGATCAGCCGTGAAGTGGAGCGGAACCTGCGGTCCCAGCTCTGCACGCGGCTGCAGCAGCTTACCATCCCCTACCATATCAACAACAAGATGGGCGTGCTGCAGATCAAGGTCCTGCGCGATGTCGAGAACGTCGAATCCATGACCCGGATGCTGGTCGATACCCTGCCTCAGATCACGATTTCGCTACTCATGGCGGTGATCGTCACCTCCTTCCGGGCACCGCAATTCCTCTTCTTCTACCTGGTTACGGTGCCGGTGGCCGTGGTGATCTACCAACTGATCAGCAAACGGATGAGCGCGTACAACAAGGATTTCAGAATCAGCATGGAAGAGATGTCCGGCAAAGTGATCGAGATGCTCAAGCTCATCCCGGTTACCCGTGCGCATAACGTGGAGCATGACGAGCTGGAGAAGGTCAACCAGAAACTGGAAAAGGTCAAGACGACCGGGTTGCGCCTGGATTTCCTGAACTCCGTCTATGGCTCGGTCAACTGGGTCGTCTTCATGATGTTCAACCTGATCGCCCTGTTTACCGCCGTCATATTGAGCCACCGCAAGATCATCAACGCCGGCGTCGGCGATGTCGTCCTGCTGACCACCTATTTCAACTCGATCACCGGGGCAGTCATGGGCCTGATGAACATATTACCGGGCATTACCAAGGGATTGGAATCAGTCAAATCCATCGGCGAGATCCTTGAATGCCCGGACCTGGAGCAGAATACCGGCAAACCGGGGATCGAGGGAATCGAGGGCCGCTATGTTTTCGACAACGTCTGCTATAGCCATGAGCGCAACGATCACTATGCCGTCAAGGATTTCACGCTCAGCGTCAACCCCGGGGAAACCATTGCCCTGGTCGGGGCCTCCGGTTCCGGAAAGTCAACCCTGATGCAACTGCTGATCGGTTTTATCCGGCCGCAGAAAGGTTCTATCCGTATTGACGGCCACAATATGAACGAGATCGACCTGCGGCCCTACCGACGCTTCATCTCCGTCGTCAGCCAGGAAACGATCCTGTTCGACGGCAGCATCCGGGATAATATCACCTATGGTGCCAGGAATGTCAGCGATACCCAACTGCTGGCCGCCATCCAAAGTGCCAACCTCACGGATTTCATCGGTGCCCTGCCCGACGGACTGGAGACGCTGGTCAAGGAAAACGGCGCCCGCTTGTCCGGGGGACAGAAACAGCGCATGGCGATTGCGCGGGCGCTGTTGCGCAATCCCCGCGTCCTGATCCTGGATGAGGCGACCTCCGCGCTTGATGTGGAATCGGAGGCGCTGATCCAGGATGCCCTCAACCGGCTGATTCACGGACGGACAACCTTTATTGTGGCACATCGTCTCTCGACCATCCGCCATGCCACGCGGATTGTCGTCATGGACCAGGGCACGATAGCCGAAATCGGCACTCACGAAGAGTTGATGGACCTAAAGGGGATGTATTACCGGATGGTCATTCTCCAGTCACACGGCATTTCTCCGGACGAAGCCACAGGCGCTGGCCCTGATCTGGTGAGAACGGCAGGATGATCCGACCCAACAGCTTGCATTTCACGGTAAAACCGTTACTATGATCCCCTAAATGAACACAGCGGTTGACATTCGAGGGCTCTCGGTCAGGTTTGAGCGGGGCGGTTCTTCCGTCACCGCGCTAGACCGGCTGGACGCCGTGGTGCCTGAAGGCCATGTGTTCGGCCTGCTGGGTCCCAACGGTGCCGGCAAGACCACCCTGATGCATGTGCTGCTCGGTTTTCTGCCACCAACCGCCGGACAGGCATCGATCTTCGGCACGGACGTGCGCCGCGCCATCGCCCGGCAGCGGATCGGCTACCTGCCCGAGCATCCCGACACCTACCGCTTCCTGACCGCCCGCGAGCTGCTGCACACCGCCGGGAGGCTCTTCGGCCTGCGTGGCCGCGACCTGCGCTCGCGCAGCGACGCGCTGCTCGAGCGGCTTGACCTGACGGCGGCCGCCGACCGTCTCGCCGGCACGTTCTCGCGCGGTATGCTCCAGCGCATCTGCCTGGCGCAGGCGCTGATCAATGATCCGGATCTCGTGATTCTCGACGAGCCGACCGGTGGCATGGATCCCTTCGGCCGCCTGCGGATACGCGAGATGATCGCCGAGCTCAAGGCCCGCGGCAAGACCGTCCTGCTTTCCTCGCACGAGCTTTCCGAGGTCGAGCTGGTCTGCGACACGATCGCCATTCTCTACAAGGGGAGCGTCATCACCGCCGGGTCCGCCGCCGCGCTCGTGCCCGCCGGCGAAAGCCTCGAACGCTTCTTCATCCGCACGATCGAGGCGGTGGATGCCGGGGCGGCGGATCACGCCGGGAAAGGAGCCGCCCATGCGTAAGATCCTCGTGATTGCCGGTATCGTCTGGATGGAGATGTGGCGGCGCAAGACGCTGCATGTGCTCGGTATCCTGTTGGCGGCCACCCTGCTGCTGCTCTTCTCGATCAACATTTCCGGCCTGGGGCGCATTCCCGGCTACGTCAAGGAGACCGGCCTGCTGCTGACGTGGCTGCTCGGCTGGATCATGGGCATCAATATTGCCGTGCGCCAGCTTCCGCAGGAGGAGAAGCGCGGCACGGTGTATGCCATGCTGGCCCGCCCTGTCGGGCGCGGCCAGTTGCTGCTCGGGAAATGGCTCGGTGCCTGGCTTGCCGCCACCGGCGCAGTCCTGTGCTTCTACGCGCTCAATGTCCTGATCGTCGGCGGTTTCGGCGGGCGGTTCGGCGCCGTGGCGTTGCTGCAGGCGGTCAGCCTGCACGGGATGCTGCTGGCGATGATCACCGCGCTGGCGGTCGCCCTCTCCGTGCGCCTGACGCAGGAAGCCGCCGCGGCGCTCTCGTATATCGCCACCGCCGCCATGTTCGCCTTCGTCCCGCGGATCCCCGAATTCGTTGCCGGCGCCGAGGGCTGGCGCCAGACCGCCATGCTGATCCTCTACACCGCCATGCCCCATTTCGAGCTTTTCGATATGCGCCCCCGCGTGGTGCATCTGCACGGGCCGATCCGCTGGAGCACATGGGCCCTGATCCTCCTTTACGGCGCCATGATCACCACGATCCTGCTGACCGCCGCCTGGCTCGCCTTCCGTAACCGCCACTTCTCCAGAACCGCCAAGGACTGACCTTCCTCCACAATCCGTCCGCACCGTGAAACCGAAGACACTATGTACCTGAAACACTTCAATCTCGACGAGATGCCCTTCAACATCACGCCTGATCCGCGGTTCCTCTACTACGCGCCGCATCACCGCGAGGCCTACGACCATCTGATGTACGGCATCACCCAGCGCAAGGGATTCATTGAGCTGACCGGCGAGGTCGGTTCCGGCAAGACAACCCTTTGCCGCGCCCTTCTCGCCAGCCTGGGCGACGAGGTCAAGACCGCGCTGATCCTCAACCCGACCTTTTCCGAGACGGAACTCCTGCGGGCCATTCTGAACGACTTCGGGCTCTCGCCTGAGCATGGTGACCGGCTCGCCTATGTCGAGTGCCTCAACGACTTCCTGCTCGATAGCTACCGCCAAGGCATAAACGTCGCCCTGCTGATCGACGAGGCGCAGGATCTGGCGCCCGAGGTCATGGAGCAGGTCCGCCTGCTCTCGAATCTCGAGACCGATCAGCACAAGCTCATCCAGATCGTGCTCTGCGGGCAGCCGGAACTGAAAAAGCGCCTGAACCGACCCGACCTGCGCCAACTGCGCCAGCGGATTACCGTCCGCTACTACCTGCCGCCCCTGACCGCCGCGGAAACCGAGCAATACATCCATCACCGGCTGCGCGTGGCCGGTCCCGCAAGCTCGGTCTGCTTCTCCTTGTTTGCCGTACGGGCCGTGCACCGCTATGCCAATGGGTGCCCGCGGTTGATCAACGCGGTCTGCGACAACGCCATGCTGGCGGCCTACGTCTTTGGCGAGCCGAACGTCTCCGCCAACTGTGTCAAGAAAGCGATTCGACAATTAGAAGGGTAATGCCATGAGTCTTATACAGGAAGCCTTGAAGCGCCAGCAGATGGAACAGGAAGGCAAGCTGCCTCCGCCGCCCGGAGCTGACGCGAAAACCGAATCGCCGCTGACGTCGACGGTCGTGGACGGCGAGACCTTCATCCTGCCTGGTGTCTTGCCTGAATCCGCGGCACCGGAAGAGCCGGAGGCCCCCGCCAAACCCACTCTCAAGCGCAACGCGCGACAGCCGGCATCGTCCCCCTCGCCGGTGCCGCCCGCGGCCGAGCCAGAACCCGAACGCAAACGCGTCTCGCCGACGCCGTCCGGAGAGACTTCCTCCGACGAGAAGAAGCCCCGTGTGCTGCCGGCGCTGGCCGCCATGATCATCCTGTTGCTGCTGCTGGCCGGCGCGCTCGCGTGGGCCGTCTCCTACGGGCTCGAAATGGCCGGATTCCAGATGCCCTGGTCCAAGGCCAAGCCGGTGATCGCGGAGCAGCCCCCCGCCGAACCGGCCAGAGCCGAAGGGCCGGGCGAGGTGAAGGTGGCTGAAAAGCCAGTGGAGAAGACCGCTGACGACAAGGCCGGTGACGCTGTCATCAAGCCAGCCAAGAAGACCACGCTCGGCTCGGTTGTGCGCCAGGCGGTCAAGGATGCCAATGCTGCCGTTGGCGATACGAATATCGTGATCGCGGATGCCGCCGGCGAGAAGCCTGCGGGATCGGAACCGGCCGTCAAGGCCGCTCCCGCAGAGGAACCGACACCGTCCGTCACGGCCACCGTGGCTGAACCGCCGGTCGTGGCCGCCGTCACGGCTCCGGAAACGCCCGTGACGCCGCCAGCGACTGTCAAGTGGCCCGACATCACCATTTCCGGCGTTGTCGGCAAGGAGCAGAAAGGGGCGGTTTACGTCAATGGCAAGGTCATCGGGGTAAACGAGAGTGTCGAGGGTATCCGTGTCGTCGCGATCAAGCCGCAGGGCGCGTTGCTGGAGTACAAGGGCGAGACGCGCCTGGCCAAGGTCGGCCAGCCGCTCAATCGTGCCACCCGCTAAACATCAGGCGAACAGCCCCGAGAAACGGCTCACGGTGCGTTGCATCGCCGCCGTGAGGCTTTCGCGCCCGCCCCATAGCGTCACGCCTGATCGCGTACGGGTCACGGCCGTGTAGATCAGCTCCCGCGTCACGACCGGCGAGTCCGCCGGGGGCAGCAGCACGAGCACGCGCCCGAACTCGCTGCCCTGTGATTTATGCACGGTGATCGCGAAGGCCGTCTCATGTGCCGGCAGCAGGTGGCACGGCACGCGCCGGTAGCGCTCGCCACCGGTGTCCGCCGGCTGCTCGAAATACGCCGCCAGCCGCTGCGGATCGTCCGCTGCCGGCAGCACGATCCCAACGTCGCCGTTGTACAATCCGGTGGCGTAATCGTTCTGCGTGACCATGACCACCCGGTGCGAATAGAACGCCCCCGACGGTTCCAGTGCGCGTGCCGGCCGGCAATCGGCCGGCAATTTATCCATCTGCAGCCCGCGCCCTGACAGGATCTCCTCGATCAGCGTATTCACCTGCTCCGCCCCGAGCGGACCGCGCCGCAACGCGCACAGTACACGGAAACCCGCGATGGCCTCGAAGGCTGCCACCGGTGTCTGTGCGTCGAGAAAATCGCGGTAGCCGTGCAGCACGGCCTGCGCGAAGCGCATATCCACACCGCCCTGCCAGGTCTTCAGCACCGGCGGTGCCTCGACGAAACCAACCGCATCGTCCGCGTCCACGTCCGGCGCGAGCAGCGCCATAGCCTGGGCGGCCGCCACGGCATCGTACGCCGTGTTTACCGCCGTACTGAAACGCGCGATCGCGCCGCCGGGAGCAAACCGGCGGCTTTCGGTCAGTTCCACCACGGCCGGGGCGATGGCCGGGGCCGCGCAGATGGCCGCCAGTACGCTGCCCGGCGCCACTGCCGCCAGTTGATGCCGGTCGCCCAGCAGCACCAGCCGTGCCTGCGCAGGCAGCGCATCCAGCAGCCGGGCCATCTTGGCGAGATCCACCATGCTGGCTTCGTCCACCATCACCACGTCCGCCTCCAGCGGGCAATCCGCATGGTGGCGATAGGCGGCTACCTGCCACCTGCGGCCCAGCAGACGGTCCAGCGTGCAGGCCTCGTCCACGATCATGCCATCCAGGAATGTCCCCGGCGGCATGGCCGCGCGTGCCAGCCGGATGCTCTCGCCCAGCCTTGCCGCCGCCTTGCCGGTCGGGGCGCTCAGGCGCACGCGCAGCGGCCGCTGCCCGTTGTGCTGATGCGTCAGCAGTGCCAGGATGCGTGCCGCGGTGTAGGTCTTGCCGGTGCCCGGCCCGCCGGTGATCAGGGTCAGTCGCCGCGTCAGTGCCCCGCGCGCGGCGGCCTGCTGCGCCGATCCCTCGCCGGGGAACGCGAGCCGCAGGCGCGACTCCAGCTCGGGCGGTAGGGCACCATTGTCGCCCTCTGCCGCCATTTCGGACAGGCGGCGCTCGACGAGCCGCTCGTCGTTGTAGAATCGTCGCAGGTAAAGGCGGCCCGCCACCAGCACGAAGACGCCGGGTTCCTGGGGGGCGTGCGCAAAGCCGGCGGTCCCGCCATCCGGCAGCGACCGGATCGCCGTGCAGATCGCCGCCGTTCCTTCGGGTAAGGGAATCTCGGTATCGGACTGTAGCGACCGCAGCCAGGCATCGGTCACGGCGGCAAGCTCCAGGCAGACATGTCCTTCGCCCACCGCGCGGCTGGCCAGCGCCATCGCGGCCGCCTCGACGTCACTGGCGCCATTGGCGCGGATGGCGGCCTCGGTCGCGTACACGTCGATATCGCGCAGGATGCCTGCCGCGCGCCATGCCCGCAACATGCCCGCCCGCCCTGGCATCACCCGCGTCCGCAGCACTTCTTGAACTTCTTGCCGCTCCCGCAGGTGCAGGGGTCGTTGCGCCCGATTTTCGGCTCCTCGCGCCGATACGGGTCGCGCCCGATCACACGGCCTTCGACAAAGACCCATTTCCCCTGCTCGCGGGTGAACCGTGCCCGCTCATGGTGTTCCTGCTCCTGGTCGTTGACCGTGTAGCGGGCCTTGAACTCGACAATGCCATCCTCGTCGTCCGCGCCGCCACGCTCGGTCGCCACCACCTCCAGCCCGTTCCACTGCGCGCTCTCGGCCCATTCCTTGGCGGACGCCGCATCGAACTGCTTCCGGTCTGCCGCCTGCAGCGAGGCCCCGAGATGGTCGATCGCCTTCACGGCATAGGCCGAGAAGCGCGAACGCATCAGCGCCTCCGCCGTGGCCGCCGGTTTCTTTCCCTTGATGATCGGCTCGCAACACGCACTGTACGCCAGGCCGCTGCCACATGGACAATCCTGCATTCCCCGTCCTCCGTTAAAACAGTTTCAGATCCTTCAGCGTCCGGCTGCCGGGCGTCCGGCGATTCTGGAACAGTTTCTCCTCGACCCGCTTCTCCAGTTCGGTCGGGATCACGAATTCCGCCTGATGGTCGATCCCCTGGATGATCAGCGAGTAATGCACGGACGGTTGTCCCGCATCGCCACCGAGAAACGCCACCAGCAGCGCATCCCGTCCATCCGCCAGCCGCGCTCCGACGCGCACTTCCTGCCCTTGCCGCCAAATGCCGGACCACCGGATTATCTCAACTTCCTCGTCCATTTTCATCTCTGCGTAAACCTCCCGGATAAAACAAACAGCCACGACAGCCACGCCATTAACCTACTCCAGTCAACCCCGCGCTGCAATCCCGATCTTGATAAATTACAATTTTGCGATTTCCCATGGATGGGCAATCTGCTAAGATATCCAGCGTTATGACAATTACGGATACTGAACGCGAGATATTCCGACGGATGGCACCGGCAGACAAGCTGAATCTGGTGGCTCAGATGCACATGCAGGCGCGGGAATGGAAAATGGCCGCCCTGAGGGTCCAGCACCGCGACTGGACCGACGAACAGGTCGATAAGCGGGTCCGGGAGATTTTCCTTTATGGAACAGGCTAATGTCTTTCTTATCTTCACTGAACGACTCGAGCAGGCGGGCATCTGCTATATGGCCACAGGATCTGTTGCCAGCATGTTATACGGAATCCCCCGGTTTACCCATGACCTTGACCTGGTTATTGAACTCCCGTCGCATCAGGTTTCGGCAATCAGCAAAGCCTTCCCGCTAGACGCATTCTACGCACCACCGGAAGAAGTCATTCAGGTTGAAAGTCACCGGCCTCATCGCGGTCATTTTAACATCATTCATCATAAGACAGGCCTGAAGGCCG
Source organism: bacterium (assembly GCA_020048935.1). Taxonomy (GTDB): domain Bacteria; phylum Verrucomicrobiota; class Kiritimatiellia; order UBA8416; family UBA8416; genus UBA8416. The sequence continues at coordinate 18,902 of JAIFLS010000010.1, forward strand.
ACATCTACGTTCACGGACGTGATCCGCTACAGACGTGGGGGCTGGCCCGCAAGGCGCGGATCGAACAGCCTGACGGTAACGGCATGTGGGTTGCCCCGCCAGAGTACGTCATCATCCGCAAACTGGAGTACTACCGGGAAGGGCATTCAGACAAACACCTGCATGATATTGGTGGTATGCTGCAAATATCCGGGGATATCATTGATCACGCCATCATCCGGGATTGGGTAGAGCGCCTCGATCTTCAGAAACAATGGGCACTCGCCTCCGCCCCGTTCGCTACTCTGTAACTTGGTCATTTTGTCTCACTTTTCGGTGAGCGAGAACGGCGACGAGATCGGAAAACGAGTGAGAATTTGAATCGTCGCCCGTTCGCGTCGCCGTTCTCGTAAACCGATCTCCCCAAAAGAAGTTGATAGCCACGCCTTAATAGGTTCCATTTCAGAAGACGTGTAAAAAGCGTGCCTGTGGTAAGCCGTCATGTTTATCCGCGGCACAGACCACAATTAATCACCCGACGCGCAGTCCGGTTCCCGCGTCGCCGTCCACCGTCACCAGCCGTAGCGTCTCGCCGTCATTGGCCGCCAGCAGCATGCCGCGCGATTCCACACCGCGAATGGTCGCCGGCTTCAGGTTCGCCACCACGACGACCAGTTTGCCGATCAGCGCCTCGGGGGCATAATATTTGGCGATACCGGCTACGATCTGGCGCTTGC
>JAIFLS010000019.1 GCA_020048935.1 bacterium
ACCTGCTTGTCAATCCCCAGGTGTTTGGCGAGATGCGCCAACCGCCTGCGCATCGGTCCGGTCCCCGCCATTACCAGTTGTAACCGTTTACCACGGAAAGCGCGATTTACCTCCTTCATGCGGATCAGACCAGCAAAAGCATGCATGGCCAGCTCGGGCCGTTTTATCGACACCAGATTGCCGACCCAGAGGATCATCCCCGCATCCCGGCACGACTCATCACCCGGATGAAATACGGCATGATCGATACCATTATGAACGACGGTGATGCATTTTCCCGGAATACCACGGCGCACCAATTCATTCTTCATGAAGGCGGCATTGACAATCACCCCTGCCGGCATTTTCCCGGAATACCACGGCGCACCAATTCATTCTTCATGAAGGCGGCATTGACAATCACCCCTGCCGCTTTCGCCACTGCACGTTGACAAACCCGCCCGCGAAGCGGGGCATCAAGGTGAAAACGATCCGTTCCATGCAGGCGAACCCAGTAGGGCTTGGCCAGCCGAGACGCCAGGGAAGATGCAGCTACCGCATCCGGATAAAGCCAGCTTGCGATGACAACATCACAGCCACTGGCAAATTCCAGGACAGAACGAAAGGCGGCCGAGTACCAAATGAAGGATAATGACCGCCCGACAAGGGGAAGGTAAAAGCAAGGGACATACCGAACGCGAAGGGTTTCCCCGCAAACCTGTTCGGCCTCGACAGGCAGTGCCCAGCCGCGAATCCGCCGCCACCGCCAGAACCGCCACTCCGGCACAGGGACCAGCACATCCACCCCGCCACCGACCGGCAATAGACGAGCGTGCAGCGCCCCGGCAAAAGCCAGATTGAACATGCCGTTACGGAATGCGTCCGGACGCGGAAACAAGTTGGACACGAAAAGTATCGTTTTCACTGTGTGCGAGAATAGCACCATACATGGTGCCGCCAAAGCAAATTTTCAAGCTCGACATTCGAACGCACAATCCTGCAAGCTAGGGTCATGAAAACAGCGGTAACGTCGATTGGTTTGGTGATTATCGGGAATGAGATTCTTGACGGACGGCGCCAGGACGCCCATTTCGAGAATGCGCGTCTTCTGTTACGTCAGCACAACCTGAAACTGGCCTATTCACTGGTACTGCCGGATAACGAATCGGTCATCACGAGCCAGCTTCAATGGGCCATGAACAAGGCGGGTTACCCCTTTTTCTGCTGCGGTGGGATCGGCTCCACACCCGACGATATCACCCGCCAGTGCGCGGCGGTCGCCGCGGGCCTGCCGCTGGTGCCCCATCCGGAAGGCACCGAGATCCTGCGCCGTAAGTTCGGCGACCAATCCAACCCGGCACGGTTGCGCATGGCGGAATTCCCACTGGGGGCATTGCTGATACCCAATCCGGTGAACAATGTAGCCGGCTTCAGTGTCGACAACGGTTATTTCGTTCCCGGATTCCCCAATATGGCAAAGCCGATGATGCAGTGGGTCCTGGAAACCTATTACGAGAAAGGCAGCGAACAAGCATCGGTGACGTATGTCGCGGTTGGCGCACGCGAAGCGGATCTGTGCGACCTGATGGAACGGTTCGTCGCCGAGCATCCGGACGTCAGCTTTTCGAGCCTGCCTATCGCCATGCCGATTAAAGGCGGATATGAACTGCACCTCGGCGTATCCGGACCGGCCGCCGCCGTCACCCCCGCCGCGCATAACCTGGCCAAGGCACTGAAAGACGCCGGAGTCGTCTTCGCGACGCTTTAGTCCAGCAGGACATGCATCAGGGACCGTGACAACCGCCGCATCCCCTCGATATCCGGGTATTGCGACTCTTGCTGACGAAACAGCACTCCATGATCAAGCCGCCGACCTGGACGCTCCTCGACGGGAACCACGGCATGCAGCATCTCGTGGAACAGGATGTAGGCCACAAAAGCCCGCGGAACACGCGGGTCATCCAGTAACGGATGGACCCGCACGGTCCGCGTGGATGGCGACCAGGACCCGTAGCGGATCGAGCGCGAGCGCGAGCGGCGGCGCGTACGAGGCCGACGCGCACCCCATCCAATCACGCATTTCACCCGACTGTTAAAGTAACGTGTATTGACCTCGTCGGCAATCTCGCGCAGATCATGCACCTGCCCGCGAGTCTGCAGACGACGAGCATCCCTTTCAGGCTGCTCCGCCGACACGCGGATGCGACGCGCGTAGCCGGCTACCACCGCCCAGGCGCAGCGGTGGCGTGTACGCAGGTAAAGCGCCAAGGCATCGAGGACCGGTGCCGGGGCTGACAGGAACTGTTCATGCAGGCGAATGCGAGCATACCCCTCGCGACGGAACAATACCGAGATCATGGAAACGCGATTGCGGGTCGCGATCAACTCCACCCGGCAGTTGGCGGCCTCCGCGAGATAGCGCCTCAGATGCTCGATCGCATCGGGCGTGGGAACCGGTTCAAACAGATCTTTGTCGTAGCGCGCATTCATTCCTGCCTGCACATTCACGACGACCAGGACGGCTGCACGGGCAGAGCAGCAAGGAACGCATCGATCTGCGCCAGTTCATCACCCTTGCTGTATTTCCCGGCAAGAAACCGATCAAGAAACGTCACGTTAAACTGTCGCCAGCTTTCGACTTCACCCCCCGGCACGATCGGGTAGAACCGCACACCGGCCTCGCGCGCGGCCTCAAGGTCGCCGGGGGCATCCCCTATGAGCAGGATGTTCCCCTCGGCATACTTGCCGATCGCGGCCAACCGGATCTGCTCGGCCTTGGTGCCGATCTCCTGCCCTGCGATCAAGCGGACCAGGCCGTCAATCCCATGCGCGCGCCATTCCGACACCAGCGCCGCCTCGGGAGTCTGCGAGACCACCATGGAATCCGCCTTTTCCGATATCCGCCGCAATCCGTCGACGGCCCCGGCGAACGGGGGGATCGGTTCAGGGCGGGCCTCGATCTCGTGATTTACCGCCAGACTCCATGCCAGCATACGGCGAAGTTCGGCATTGCCGCTGCGTGCGACCTCTGCCTCCAGCGTCGGGTTGCCCAAGGCCACGCCGGATTCAACATACGCCCGGATCGACTCCACATCCGGCATAGGGACTCCAGAATTCATCACATCCGCTCGATCAGCCAGCAGATCAAAGGTCTTGAGCAGCGCAAAGAACCGGTTCCTCCCCCGCCAGGACGACCCCAGATTGACGAATTCCGCCGTCTCGCGAAGCTGTTTTTCAATCAACGCCAATCCCCAGAAGCGGACGATCAGCGGATGGAAGTAATCGCACTGCTTTACCGTCATGCTGTCGAACACGCAGCCATCAGAATCCACCCCGACAAAAAAGTCATGAACCGGACGCAACTCTCGTAAATCATTCTGAAAGTAAATACCCATTATTTCGCTCCGTAAACAGGACGTTATAGGCAAGCATCCGTGCTACCGGCAGCCATGAAATCCTCCGACCGTGAAAGCGCATTCTCGATGACATCGGGAATTTGAGCAGCCGCGATTCCCCGCCAGTAGATCGTCCAGCGTCCCGACCGATGACTGCCGTCTGCCTGCCGGTCGTACCACTGGTTGATCGGATTGCGCAGGCTCGATCGCCAGAACATGGCGTGGTGATCAGCCGTCACAGCGCGCCAGAGTTCCTGGGCGAGCCCATCGCCCCTCGCCTCAACCTGCACGGCGAACTTGGACAGGTATATCAGCGAGCCGAAAGGCTCCAGGATCGCCGCCCCCTTGTAATCCCGTTCCACGTAGAAAGACGACGCAGCGTCCAGGAATCCGCGTTGACAAAGCGGCTTGCCGAAACTGGTTTCAAGCAGCGCGACCAAGCGTGAAACATCCAGTCCGGAGAGTTGATCGTAGCGGATAATGGTTGCCCCTCGACGCACGACACAGCCGGCACCCTTGACGGTGAAGAGCTCCTTGAGGAGCTGCAGCGGCGACGCCACCGAGATATGCAGCCCTGCCTTGGCGTCAAGCAGTCGCGTGGCCAATGTCACCAGCGGCTGATCCTCAGTCGCAAGCTCAATGCCGCCGTCCGGCACCTGAGTCTGATAGAAATAGAGTGGTTGGCCATCCTTGTCATGCAGCGGACCGCGCACCCGGATGAAATGGATTCGACGCGTAAGGTCGGGCACCAGTCGATCAAGAGCCGCCTCAACCGTGATCGCCGGATCCACAAGCACCAACGATCGCCCCGCTTGGCGTGCGCTTTCAAGCCGTTCCATCAGGAATGGAAAACCAACTTCAGCGAGTCCGGGGCTGACCCGGTAAACATCGAAAGGGGCATCGTCTTCTTCCTGCAGAAGCTTGCATGTCGACTCTGCATCGGGGCCGCACAGCAGGACTACGGGATCAAGGCCCAAACGAAGCAGGAAACGCATGTCAAAGACAAAGACGCCAGCGCTATCCTCGAAGCCATCACGTTCCGGGACCAGCACAGCGAACGACCGCGGACGGTCAGCCGAGAAGCGCTCCAGATAATACTCGTACTCATCCCGTCGCCCGATGCTGTCAAGGAAAAGCCGAATCGTCTTGTTAAGGAATACAGACATGTGCGCAATCATGCCGTTAAGCCGTTTCCCCGTCAAACGAGAAATCAACATATTCGCAAACGCGAACGGGCCGGTTATAGGGGTTTAGTAGAATGAACATAGATGGCGGCTGTCTCGGCGACACGACGCTCTAGTCCTTCATCGTTGTCATGCATCCAGGCTGGCAGCGGTTCTCCGGTGGCTTGTGCATAGAGCGTTTCGGGAGCAATGTCTACCGCATTGTCCCAGGTCAGGACACCGAGTTCCCGGTTTATAGCAAACTTCTTGAAATAATCCATGTCCGCGAAACGGGCAAACACACCGCCACGTGCGGTATAGTCGGAAAAATCCACAATCCCGCGTCGACCATTTTCAAAAACGACTTCAATCTTATAGCCGCCCTTATATTCTGCATGAATTACATCAAACATAAGTACCCCCCTCTACATTAACGGCGCAATCGCCAGAGGTTGCTGTTCGCGCCTCGCCAATTCCCAATCCTGCAGCAATTCGACCTGATGCTGTGCAGCCCACTCCACAACCAATCCCAACGCACGGGGCGGCAAATACCCCTCAAGAACCTGCATTCTCCGAATGTCGATAGCTGCCTTATGCTCACCATACCTTGCATGAAAATGCGGGGGATTGTGATCGTTATAAAAAACGGCAATTACGATACCAAAAAAACGGCTTACTTCCGGCATAATATATTCCCACTGTAGTCCGCTGAAATCATAGCATCTATAATCACAAGGTCAACCCGCCCTGCGAACCTGATTCCATTTACAAGAAGATACGAGCCCGCCAAATTTCCAGATTATCGCCCGATTATGTGCCTGGACTAAACTAACTTTTTAAGGGCTGTTACCCCCTACTCCTCTCTCGCGGTCTTAAGGCTGCCGCCTGCAGGAGATCGTTCGGTGTCGACATTTTCGCTGCTTAGTATGGCATTTGTCACATGCTTGGCGAGTTCAACTTGACCAGCTTCAACGAAGTGTGTTCCATCGGCAGAGAAAAGCTCAGGCCGATCGATAACATAGGAGAAGAGGTCATTGACAACGATGTTGCGGTCTGAAGCCAGATCTGCCGCGATTCTGTTACGTTCGCGAACGCGGTCAGTCTTGGCGTCTAAAGTCTTTTCTTCACTTTCCGTCCACACAGGCGTAGTGCTGCCCCAGATCAGCTTCCTTGTCTCGCAATGCTTAGCAAGTGTGTCAAATGTCTTAGCCAGAGATGTCGCATAGAAGGATTCGTCGTAGTCCCATCCGTGAAGACCATTATTGAAGTGAATACAGGAGAATGTGTATTCTTTTAGCACAAGTTCCAGTTCTCTAAAATACATTGGGTCAGCTACGCACTTTGATGATGCTATGCGGGCACAGGCATAACGTCCTTTAAGTTGTTTTTGAACATAAGGAAAGTACGAGCGTACTATAGAGTCGCCTATCAGGAGGGCGCGTGGGTATGTGGTTCCTGCCGCCCCGGCGACCCAGATGTCGCACCATTCAATATTTTCACGATGAATCATATGTGTATCCTCTTTCCAAAAACATTGAGGAGATGTTATCGATGTCTTTCGGATCTTGCCATCTCTTTTC
>JAIFLS010000160.1 GCA_020048935.1 bacterium
TGCAGCAACTGGCGGCCCACCTCCGTTGAACCGGTGAACGCCACCGCGTCCACGTCCGGATGACGACAGAGCGCGCTGCCGATCACGGCACCGCCCCCCGGCACCACATTCAGCACGCCGTCCGGGATACCCGCTTCGGTGGCGATCTCCGCCAGGCGGATCACGCTCAACGAGGTCTGGCCCGCCGGTTTCAGGACGACGCTGCTGCCCGTCGCCAGGATCGGCCCCAGCTTCCAGGCCGCCATCTGGAACGGGAAGTTCCACGGCAGGATCGCCCCGATCACTCCCAGCGGCTCGCGCACGATCATCGCCACCTTGTCCGGGCCGGTCGGCACGACCTGATCAAACTCCTTGTCAACCGACTCCGCATGCCAGCGGAAGCATTCCACCGAGTCCGGCAGGTCCATCGTAAGGCAATCGGTGATCGGCTTGCCGGCGTCCAGGCAGTCAAGCAGCGCCAGTTCGCCCAGATTCTCCTCGATCAGGTCGGCGAAGCGCAGCAGCACCTGCTTGCGTTCGGACGGCGACCGCCGCGACCAGACGCCCTGGTCAAACGACCGGCGGGCCGCCTTCACGGCCGCATCCACATCGGCCGCATCGCAGGACGCGATATCGGCCAGTGGCTTGCCGGTGGCAGGATTGATCGAGACAAAGGTCTTGCCGGATGCCGAATTGACATAGCGGCCATCAATGAACGCCTGCGTGCGGAATTTCAATCCGGCAACCGCCGACCGTATACTTTTGGATTCAAGTTCAACTTTCATTTACTGATCCTCCTTATGTGTTTTCGTGCTGTCAAGGGTACAACAGCCCTTGGCAACCTGAATAGTGCATTTATGCGTCGAATATATTCACTCTTTGCGACATTGATTCACCCACCACGCCTAAGCCCGATCTTGACATATGTACCTTGCCATATATTGTCTATGCCAGATTCTGGGGCTAGCAAAAAGGACCGATCATGACGCTATTCCACGCCAGCAAGGTGACGCCGGATCAGAAGACGAAGACGTGGGTCATCGGTCCGTTCACCCGCCCCTGCGATCAACCGGTCATCACGCCCACGCCAACGGTCGTCTTTGACTGCCCGATGAAGAAGAAGCCCGTCCGCTGGGCCGCGAATCACACATTCAATCCGGCAGCGCTCGTCTATCAGGACAAGATCCATCTCCTGTTCCGTGCCGAAGACGGCAAGGGCGATGAGGTGGGTGCATACACGTCGCGAATCGGTGATGCGGTCAGCCAGGACGGGATCACCTTCGCGCTTCAACCGGAGCCCCTGATCTATCCCTCCGAGGATGAATGGGCCGACAATGAATGGTGTGGCGGGTGCGAGGATCCCAGGGTTGTGGAAAGCGAAAGCGGATTGTTCGCCGTCTATTACACGATGTGGAATCGCGACAACCCGAAAGGCATGGCGAGGAGCACGAAAATCGGGGTGGCCACGTCGCGGGATCTCAGGGAATGGACAAAGCACGGCCCGATCTTCGCGCAACCCGATGGCCGGATGCAAACCGGAATCCCGCAGTGGCACAAGGCAGGCGGCGTGGTCCAGAGGGAAAAGGATGGCCGGCTTGTCGCCGCCATGATCAATGGCAAGTACTGGCTCTACTGGGGAGAGGACGCCGTTCGTCTGGCAACGTCAACCGACCTTGTGCACTGGCTACCCGTGCGTGACGACAAGGGTGGTCTTGTTGAATTGATTTCCCCCCGTAAAGGCTATTTCGATTCCCTGCTCACCGAAGTCGGACCTCCGCCCGTACTGACGGAACACGGCATTGTCCTGCTCTATAACGGCAAGAACGATTCCCAAGGTGGTGGTGATCCTTCCATCGGACCGGGAGCCTACGCCGCCGGGCAGGTTCTGTTCGACAAGGACAATCCCGCGATGGTTATCGATCGCACGGACAAGCCGTTCCTTAAACCGGAACTTGCCTTCGAGAAGACCGGCCAGTACAAGGAGGGAACGGTCTTCATCGAAGGACTCGTTCTCTTTCAGGACAAGTGGTATCTTTACTACGGCACGGCGGATACCTACGTTGGCGTGGCAACGGCACCACACGGAAGCGTTTGAAAAAGCCTCGCCACGCTTTGACGCCGCAGAAAGCTCGCATGGCATCCCTGCCTGAGCCTTTCCGGATGGGGTCTAGCGCAATCCTCACAATTCCCTCAAGCATTTCGAACAGGGTGCGGGATGATATAGGCACATGAATATAAACAGGTTCGGTACATGCCTCATGGTGATGTTTTGTGCGGTAACCACCGTCGAGGCCAAGGAGCCATCGTTGCCGGAGGCAGTAAGCAGCCACGTTCGCACGGCATCCCTGCTTGAAAAGCGCGTGGTACACCTCCAGTCGGAAGGACAGGCGGGCCTTGCCTTTCAAGTGGCGATCGACATCATTCATGACGATGACTTCCTGTTTGCCCTGCAACAGGCCTATGCCCTCATGCTTCCTGAGGGTGAGACTCCTGAATTCACCGTGAAGCAGACCGCTCCCGGTCAATATGCCTATGTGAATCGTGGCGGCGAGCAGACCACTATCACGGAAGTCCATCGTGCATTCCAGCCCGGTAGCGTGGAGCTATACCTTTTCTCGGAAGGAGATCGCTTCTTCGGCAAGTTTGAAGCCTTGACTGCCATCACGGTCAAACCCGCCGGCACTGACCGGGTCGATTGGCAGGTCAGAGTCTATGCCTACCCTCGCAACACACTTTCCCGCCTCGTGGCACGGACGGGGGTTGTCAACCGGTTCTTCCGCAGCAAAACCGATGAGATCACGGATCTGGCGGTTCGGATCGGCACCTTCATGACCAATCAGCAGAAAATGAATATTGCTGACAAGTCCCATTCGGGATAATCCGGCTGTACTGTCAATAGTTTTATGAAAAGGGAAATCGGTTAACGAGAACGGCGACGAGAACGGATAACGAGTAGAGTATCCCAATCGTTGACCGTTCGCGTCGCCGTTCTCGTAGGCCGAAATAGAGGGAATTGATCGGAGCACAATTATGAAAAACAAAATGATCGGAAGCATTATCGGGATCGGTGTCCTCTGGCTGGGTTCCCTTGCCTGTCACGGCCAGGTCTCGCATCTGGCAACCCTGACTGAACCCAGGACCGGGAATGTGATCTTCCTGCATCCTGACGGCACGAGCGTCTCGCACTGGACGGCCGCCCGCATGGCGATTGCCGGACCTGACGGCATGATCAACTGGGACCGCCTGCCCTTCCTGGCTGTCTACCGGGGTCACATGAAGACAGCGCTGGCGGCCAGTTCACACGGGGGGGCGACCACGCATGCCTACGGGATCAAGGTTGATCGCGATTCGTATGGCATGGACCGCGACCAGCCGCTGACGGCGCTGTCGGGGAAACCCATGAGCATCATGCACGAAGCGCTGGCCGCCGGGCTGGCGGTGGGGGTGGTGAACTCCGGCAATATCGATGAGCCTGGCACGGGCGTTTTCCTGGCGTCGACAACGGACCGCAAGAGCGGACAGGAGATCGCGGAAAAAGTCATCCTCAGCGGCGCGCACGTGATCCTCTCGGGGGGCGAGCGCTGGCTCCTGCCCAAGGGGGTGGAGGGGCGCCACGGCGAAGGCCAGCGCACGGACGGCAAGGATCTCATCGCCGAAGCCCGCACCCGCGGCTACGCCGTGGTGTTCAACCGAGCCGAGCTGGCGGCGCTCCCCGAAGACACGCGACGCGTCCTCGGCGTCTTCGCCCACCACCACTCCTTCCACGACGAGACGGAGGAGAGCCTGCGTGACAAAGGGCTGCCATTGTATGCCGCCGATGCCCCGACGATCGGCGAGATGACCGCCGCCGCCCTCGCCGTCCTATCGCGCCAAGGCCAGCACTTCCTGCTGGTGGCAGAGGAGGAAGGCACCGATAATTTCGGCAACGTCAACAACGCGGCCGGGACCATCGAGGCGCTGCGCCGCGCGGACGCCGCCTATGGCGTCGCGCGTGACTATGTGCGGCACCATCCCGACACGCTCTTGCTCACGGCCGCCGATAGCGATGCCAGCGGACTCCAGGTCATCGCCTTTACCCCGGACCTGGCTGACAAGCCGCTTGCCAAGACAACCCTTAACGGCGCCCCTCTGGACGGGCGTGACGGAACCGCATCCCTGCCCTTTCTCGCCTCGCCCGACCAGTTTGGCAAACGCCTGCCGTTCGGTATCGCCTGGACGGGTTTCGAGGACGGAGCCGGAGGCATTCTCGCGCGGGCCGAAGGCGCGAATGCACAAGCCTTGCGGAGCGGGAGCTGCGACAACAGCGACATCTACCGGCTGATGTACCTGACCCTGTTCGGCCGTCCGGCAGATGCGGGTTCAAATGGCACGAAGCGGTGAACTTCCGCCAGCTCGCGAGGACGCTCGCCCCCCATTCGGTAATCAAGCGTTATCTACTCATCATCTGGGGGGCGAGCGTCCTCGCGAGCCGGCGTGCATGAGAGAGACTGGCGAAGCCTTAGAATCCTTGCTCGATCATGCGGGCAAAAGGCGGGCAAAAGAGGCAAAAGGGACGCATCTTTACATTTGACATTGCTTTGAGAGGCAAAAGGGACGCATCTTTACATTTGACATTGCTTTGCAATAGCCCCCATCGTCCCGAAAAGTTTGCGGTTGCCCGCCGCTCGTCTCTTAAGCCGCAGAATCGCCACGGCCACAGCCGAATAATCCATACCGCCCGCGCGTGTGCCAATTTCCCGCAACGACATACTACCATACTGCTGACAGGCCCATAAGACAAGATCCCTGCCCTCATCCCCCCTTTTATCGCGAAATGATTCCCATTTTTCCCCTTTGATTCTTTCAACCACTCCCACAACATGCTCGAAACTCACCCACCTTGCCAGTTCCTTGCGCCCGCGCGTCTCCCTACCCGTTTGAAGATGCCTGCGAACCGTCCGTGCAAAGCGTTCACCACCAAGCACAAGATCCCACTTGAGCCCTATTAATGCCGATTCTTCAACCCCCTGCCTTATGCGCTCCTCCACGATTGCCCGGTAGCTGGAGAAGCGATCCGGTGCATCCTTGGCTGCACGATCAAGCAAAGCGTCTTTCTCAACCCATTGAGGAAGCGGCTCATAACCGGCGTAGCCGCGGTAGGTGCTGCGCCGGAACTCCCGCAAGCCCTTGATCCGTGCGTCAACCTCCTCTCGCGTCGGCAGCCGGCCCAGCCCCTTGCGCTGGGCAGCCCTGGCGGCCTTGCCAAGGCCATTTCGCGTTGTTGCCACACAGTTAAGATGTACATAAACACTAGCTTCCAGCAGCCAGCTCCCATTCTCAATCAGCGTCGCCTTGTACCGCTCGCCAAAAACATGCCCCACTCTTTCGTGCTTCTTGTTGAACCAAATCCCGTAGCTGCCATTCAACCACCGCATGCATTCGCTGATATTCCCCGCCGGAGTCCCAAGCAGGAGGTGATAATGGTTCGACATCAGGCAATAGGCAAACACCCGAAGCCTATAGCGCTCACATGCTTCCGCGAGCAACCCCAGGAAATGCGAAACATCCTGATCATGGCAGAACAACTCACCCCGGTGATCCCCACGTGCGCAAACGTGATAAATACCTCCTGCCACACGAACTCTTGACTGCCTTGCCATAAGAAAAAATTACAACGAACAACTCTTAAATGTCAAATGTAAAGATGCGTCCCCGATGGCCCTGATTCTGTTCGTCCTCGCCCGGACATCCCAGCAGAAACCATCCGGCATATGCCCAAGCCGGGAAGCCCAGTAAGGCAAAGGCAGTGAACG
>JAIFLS010000166.1 GCA_020048935.1 bacterium
TCAAGCACCGCATCTCGCATCGCGGGGCGGCACTGCGTGCTGCACGTGCAGCGTGGCCGGTGTTTCGCGCTGACGGGCCGGCGACATAGCCGAATCTCGTAACGCCCCGCACTCAAAAGAGTTTATCGCGGGCGACAATGAATGCCGAGGAGCGGGTGTTACTTGTTTTCGGGGATCAGTTCGTCGATTGTCGGCAGAGCCACCTCTGGCACCGACTTTTTTTCCTCGATGACCGGCGCGACGGGGGCTTCATTCGCCGACGGGGAGACCGCCGCCTCAGGTGCCAGCGGGGCACCCGCAGAGACATCCAGCACGATCGGGGCTACGACTTCCGGCTTGATGGTCGCCGGAGTGGTCGATTCAACCTCGGACGTCACTGGTGCGGTGACCTCCGGATCGGCAACTGCGACCTCAGGCGATACCGTCGATTCCTGCGGTATTTCAGCTTCCGGACGCTCAGACGGGGGCGGTCCGAAGCGGCCCCACTTGCGCCGCTCGTAGTTCAGGTCGCGGGTCTGCATACCGTGCCGCTCGGCCAGTGCCGTCCATTCGCGGGGCGTGAACTTCAAGTTCTGATTGAGCGTGTTCGCGATCTCGGAGATGCTGACAGAGTCGATGCGCACGACCTTCGCGGCCTGAGCAGCGCCCTCGATCACGCTGGCGGGTACGTCGTTCCCGATCAGGAAGAGTGTCCCTGGCTGCGACGGCATGAACTGCCCGATAGCGTAGGACTCGGGAGCCAGCTCCTGCCAGGCATTGGCGGCCGGCGACCATATATGCATCAGCGGGGTCCCGGTCGAGGCCGTGCCGCGGTAGGTGATCAGAACCAGATCCCGCATGGCACGCACATCCAAAGCCAGCGCGACGGTGCGCTGACGAACCGGAACGACCAGGACATCCTGCCGCCGTGCGGCCTGCGCATTCCCGGCAAGGAAAGGGACTAAAGTCAATGCGATCAGAGAGAATCGGCAAATCGTGCTATTTTTCATCATGTCTCCTTCATACAGCCTTAACGGCTATCTTCCAAGTATTTTTTTGCATTCCGCTGTCAGTTTGGGAATGATTTCCAGCGCGTCGCCGACGACACCGTACGTGGCGACACTGAAAATAGGGGCATCCGCATCGCGGTTGATGGCCACAATCGTCTCGGCCGACGACATGCCTGCCAGATGCTGGATCTGCCCGCTGATTCCGCAGGCGATATAGAGCTTGGGGCAGACGGTCTTGCCCGTCTGGCCGACCTGATGCGAATACGCGATCCAGTTGGCGTCGACGGCCGCGCGCGAGGCACCGATACCCGCCTTGAGCACCTTGGCAAGCTCCGCTATCACCGCGAAATTCTCGGGTTTCTGCAGGCCGCGTCCGCCGGAGACCAGGATATTGGCTTCCGCGATGTTGACGGTGGAGGTTTCCTCCGCGACATAGCGCAGGCGCCGGGTGCGCGAGGACAGCAGATCCGCAGTCAGGGCGACCCGGATGACCTCGCCGGTGCGGGACGGGTCAACCTCGGCTTCCTTCATCACCTTGTGCCGGACGGTCGCCATCTGGGGCCGGTGGTCCGGCGTCACGATGGTCGCCATGATATTGCCGCCGAACGCCGGACGCGTCTGCAGCAGGTTGCGCGTTTCCGGATCAATGGCCAGGCCGGTGCAGTCGGCCGTCAATCCGGCATTGACCGAGACCGCCACACGCGAGACCAGGCTGCGACCGACCGTGGTCGCGCCGCAGAGCACGATGTTGGGCGCGTAGTCCTGGATCATCCGGATGATGACCTTGGCATAGGGGGTAGACCTTGTCCGCGCCCCGCTCGATCAGCTCCTGCGTCCTGCCGGCGATGTCGTGGCCGAGCAGAACGGCGCAAAGCTCCATGCCGAGGTCGTCGGCCAGCTTGCGACCCTCTCCAAGCAGCTCGTAGGTGATCGATTCGATATGCCCGTCGAACTGTTCCGCCAGCACCCAGACGCCCTTGAAGCGGCTATGGTCGATCCTGGCGGACTCCTCGCGCTTGGCAATCACGATAGCGTCGAATTTGCAGGTCTCCACGCAGGCCCCGCAGACCGTGCACTTGGTCAGGTCGATACGGGCAACCCGGTCCTGCATGGCGATGGCCTCGAACGGGCAGGCCTTGACGCACTGCCTGCATCCGACACATTTGTCATCGATTACGTTAATGGGATCGTTCGCCATGTTTCTGTTCCTCGCTTAAGATGCTGCTTCGATCAGAATATCCTTCAGTTTCGCGGCCAGCTTGCAGGCGATCTCGTCGGGGTCGCCCTCGATCATCTCGCCGCCTTGCCGCGGGGAAGGTGAGAAGATCCTGACCACTTTCGTGGGAGAACCCTTCAGCCCGAGCTTCTCCGGATCGCCGCCGATATCACTGGCCGTCCATTTCACGATCTCGGCTTTGCGCGCGGCCATCTTGCCCTTCAGGGAAGGCAGCCGCGGCTCGTTGATCTCCTTGACCACGGTCAGCACGCATGGCAGGGGTGACTCGATCGATTCAAAGCCCGATTCGAGCAGGCGCTCGGCGACGATGCGTGACGCATCGACCTCCTCGATCTTGCGGACATAGGTGATCTGCGGCAGATCCAGGTGTGTCGCCACGCCGGGGCCGACCTGGGCGGTGTCGCCGTCGGAGGCCTGTTTGCCGAAAAGCACGATGGTGTAATCGCCGATCTTCTGGAGCGCCTTGGAGAGAGTGTAGCTGGTGGCCCAGGTGTCGCTGCCGGCAAAGGCGCGGTCCGAGACCAGGATTCCCTGGTTGACACCCATGGCAATAGCTTCACGCAGCGCCGCCTCGGCTTGCGGCGGCCCCATGGTCAGGGCTGTCACTGTGCCCCCAAGCCGCTCACGCAGGCGGATGGCCTCCTCGATGGCGTACATGTCGAACGGATTGATGATGGCTTCCACGCCTTCGCGCATCAGCGTGTTCGTCTCCGGATTGATCTTCACGTCGTGCGTGTCCGGAACCTGCTTGATACAAACCACAAAATGCATAGACTCTTATTCCCTGTTGAACTGAAAACTGGAAACCGGCAATTTCATGTTAATATAGCGGTGATCCCGATTAATGCAAGCCGATTGATTTGGCCGATCGATTTTTGCGGGTGGCCGATTGATTTGGCCGATCGATTTTTGCGGGTGATGGTGGATAAAGCGCGAATCAGGAATCAGATTCCCGTTTTCCCCTCCCAAGTGTACAGGACCGTGTGGTCTGGCGTGATGCCCTTCATCATCAGTCCGGGACAGTAGATCAGTTCCAGCTTGCTGATATCGCCATCCCTTCCCGCCAGATTGATCGCGGCCGTATTGAACGTCTTCAACGGGTCGTCATCAGGATTTACCACGGTGTTTAGCAAGTAGCTTCGTGTCTTGCCCCCCTGTGTGACCCGCAGGGCCATGTTGCCTTTTCCGCGTGCGACGTAGCCGAGTTCCTGGGCCAGGTTGCGGTCTTCCGCCGAATCCGCATCAAAAAGCCGTATCAGACCGGCCGTATAGGGTCCGATGGGGGGATAGATGATATTGCCTTCCGGCACGACGAGATTGGCCGTGACCAGGATGCTGATTACATCGGTGTCGCGCTCGATCGGGAACAGGATACCGTTGTTCTCTACAACCTGGTCATAAGCGCCTGTCACCTGGTTCCATGTGGCGTATTTGCCCAGCGTTTCGTTCCAGTAGGCAGCCGACTCGAGGCATTTCCGTATCCGGTCGATGGAAAAATCGGAGAAATGCTTGTACATGTAGCCTCTCATGTTGCCGCGTCCACCGCCTAACATAGGATCTTTCTTCCATGCGACTGAACCGTCTGGCATCCTGTCTGCCGGGGCCAGGAACTCACGCCTTTGAATGTCGAACGCCCAGGTCGGCCCCGCGTTCGCACTGGTCGGCTCGCCCTGGTCTTCCCCGTACATCGTGCGCGTGTACGGGTAGTTCGCACGCGCGGAGTCCCAGTGCGGCAACCCGAAGGCGTGCCCCAGTTCATGGAGGACGACCCCGTGCCGGTGAAGGTTGGCACAGCAGCGGAAGCCGCCCCCCTGCCCGCCCGAGTAGACACCGGCGATATTGACGGCATGCAAGCGCCACCGGCCAAACCGGCCGCCCGCCATCTTCAGAGCCTGGCACCATTGCAGCGCCACGGACTGCTCCCCGTCGAAATCCTTGCCTGTCTTCGCCTTGTAGTCATCCAGGCTCGTGTATCGCTGCGACGGTATTGCATCACGAGGGGGCATGACAATCTCATTGAAGGCAATGTTCCTGACGCGGTGGACCTTGAGGTCTGATACCGGGAGCTTTGCTTCCAGCTCTTCCTCCCATCCCTGCGGGTAATCGGCACCCAGGCCACGGCCGAAGAAATGGATGTCGTACATCTGCATGACCAGCTTCGTTGGCGCCCCGATTGCCAGCTCATTGAACACCTTGCGATCAAGAACCTTGATATGCTCCGCTGCCGAGCAGTTTTCATAGATCTGGTCATCGCTATCGACGCCGGAGTAGTCGTAATCCCTGAGTTCAACGGTGACTTCAAGGCCTGGCCTCACCCATTCCTTGGGAATGAGAGCGGTGAAACTGTTGTCATAAGACTGCTCCATCAGGATCGGATCACCGGTTGGTTTCCGTGGCAGCTGCTTCGGGCCGATCAGCGTGATTTCAGTTGATTGGCCCTCCAGATCCAGTTTGGCGAAAACAGCCGGGGATGAGGCTGGCTTCTCCGAATAGACCTGCACCTTGATCAGTGCGTCCAGATTGCCGACCAACTTGAAGAGCGGATTTGCAGGCTCAAGTACATGATTTTGAGCGAAAAAAACCTTGTCAATCGTTGGCGTTTCATCACGGCGTGCGGCGACATCAGTCGTTACACAGCCGGCACCGAGTCCGGCACACAAGACGCAAGCAATTGCAAGGCAAGATTTTAGCATATCAACAACCTTGTTTTTAAATGAGGACACCATCCGTTGAATGCACGTCGGGAGGGACAGCGGCTCTCTATCCGTAAGCTGTCTGACGTGCCTCAGAACGCCTAAAGCCAGTGTGCGGTTAAGATTGTGGGGTCGCACGGTCGAGGCGGCGTTGCAGGGCGGCCATCAGTTCCTCGGCCCGGATGGTCCAAGGACTTGCCGGATGGCTGGTGACGAAATCCTCGTAGATGGCGCGGGCCTGGGTGAGTTCCCCGAGCTGTTCCAGGCAGCGCGCCTGGCCGAACACCGCCTGGGGGGCAAGGGAGTCGTCTGGATTGGCGGCTGCAAAGGCTGCAAACGCGGCGGCGGCTTCCTTAAGGGCGTCGGTTTGGCCGCGCGCCTCGATGCAGAAGACACGTCCCAGCTCGGCGGTCTGCTTCATCGCGTGTCCGGGCCACTGCGCCAGGTACTGCTCGTACTGCGAGAGCGCGACCTCGTAGTTGGCGTTGTCGAAATTGAGCTTGGCCAGCGCCAACCGGGCTAGCGGGGCGACATCCGACTTCGCGAAGTCCGCCAGTATGCTCTCGAAATCGCTGGCCGATTGGGCGGTTGCCAGTCGCCGGTTCGCCTCGACCTCACGCTGGCTGGCGCGTGAATGGATCAGGTGCAGGGCGGCCAGCACGATCAGTACCGCCAGCACGGCGGTCACGGCATGGCTGCCGTGGCTGGCAATCCAGGATTTCAGGGCTTCGATATCGTTCTGGTGCTGGACGTTGGGAAGGGGCTTCTTTTGCGCTTGCATGGTATTCCTCACTGGAAGATTTGACGTTACGGGTGCATGTTATGCGTGTAGTGGCGGCAAAAAGCAAGGCAGAAGTTACGGTGGGGGGGCTTTTGTCCATGTAAGGAAACGGGATCTTGTTTGACATATTGCATAACTGGGTGCATGTTGGCTTCAAGAAACGGCGGGATGGATGATGATGACCGAACCCATACAACAGAAACGCGAATACAAACACGGGTTTGTGACCGATATCGAGCAGGACACCTTTCCGAAAGGGCTCAGCGAGGAGGTTGTCCGCCAGATCTCGCAGCGCAAGCAGGAACCGGACTTCCTGCTGGAGTTCCGCCTGAAGGCGTATCGCTGGTGGAAGGAA
Organism: bacterium; assembly: GCA_020048935.1. Lineage (GTDB taxonomy): Bacteria > Verrucomicrobiota > Kiritimatiellia > UBA8416 > UBA8416 > UBA8416. Next base: position 6,056 of record JAIFLS010000166.1, read on the forward strand.
CAGACCCCGCCGACATGGGCAGCGGTGAATTTCCCGCCGATCGATTTCAACGAGATCAGCTACTTCTCCGCGCCGAAGTCCTTTTCTGATGCGCCCAAGAGCCTTGACGACGTGGACCCCGAGCTGCTGCGGACCTTCGAACGGCTTGGAGTGCCGCTCCATGAGCGCGGGCGGCTGGCCGGGGTGGCTGTGGATGCGGTCTTCGACAGCGTCTCCGTGGGCACGACGCACCAGGCGATGCTCGCGGAACACGGTGTCATCTTCTGTTCCTTCTCGGAAGCCGCGCGCGAGCATCCGGAACTGATCCGGAAATACCTGGGCTCGGTGGTGCCGCCGACGGATAATTTCTATGCGGCCCTGAATTCGGCCGTGTTCTCGGACGGATCGTTCGTCTTCATCCCCAAGGGGGTCAAGTGCCCGGTCGACCTCTCCACCTATTTCCGGATCAACGCGGGCAATATCGGCCAGTTCGAGCGCACGCTGATCATCGCCGAGGAAGGGGCCAGCGTTTCTTACGTGGAGGGCTGCACGGCGCCGATGCGCGACGAGAACCAGCTTCACGCCGCGATCGTGGAACTGATCGCGCTCGACGATGCATCCATCAAGTATTCCACCGTGCAGAACTGGTACGGGGGCGACGAGGAAGGCCGCGGCGGGATCTACAATTTCGTGATCAAGCGCGGGCGCTGCGAAGGCAGGCGCTCGCGCATCTCCTGGACGCAGGTCGAGGCCGGCGCGGCGATCACCTGGAAGTATCCCAGCGTGATCCTAAAGGGCGACGACTCAGTCGGCGAGTTCTATTCCGTGGCGCTGACCAACAACCGCATGCAGGCCGACACCGGAACGAAGATGATCCACATCGGAAAGAACACCAGCAGCACGATCGTCTCGAAAGGCATCTGCTGCGACCGCTCCAGCAACAGCTACCGCGGCCTGGTGCGAATCACCCCGGGTGCACAGAACGCGCGCAATTACTCGCAGTGCGACTCGATGCTGGTCGGGGACAAGTGCAGCGCCAACACGTTTCCCTATATCGAGGTGCAGAACGATTCGTCCGTGGTCGAGCACGAGGCGACCACCTCGCGCATCAGCGACGACCAGCTTTTCTACCTGCAGTCGCGCGGACTGGACAGCGAGCAGGCCGTCTCCCTGCTGGTCAACGGCTTCTGCCGGGAGGTCTTCAAGACGCTGCCGCTGGAATTCTCGGTGGAGGCGGTCAAGCTGCTGGAAATGAAACTGGAACATAGCGTGGGGTAAGGGCAATGAGTATACTTCGGATTCACGATTTGAGGGCAAAGGTGGTAGACGGTCCGGCGATCCTGCAAGGGGTCGACCTGGAGATCGCCGCCGGCGAGATCCATGCCGTCATGGGACCCAACGGGTCCGGCAAAAGCACCCTGGCGCGGGTGATCGCCGGGCATCCGGACTACGAGGTCACCGGCGGGAGCATCGAGTATTTCACAGACGGGCGCTGGACCGACATCCTGGCGATGGCACCGCACGAGCGCGCCTGTGCGGGGATCTTCCTTGCGTTCCAGTACCCTGTTGATGTCCCCGGCGTGAGCAACGAGCTTTTCCTGCATACCGCCTTCAACGCGGTCTGCCGGTCACAGGGCATTCCCGAAACCGACGCCTTTGATTTCCGCGAGCTGCTGACCGGCAAGCTCGAGCTGATCGGGATGGACCCGTCGTATCTTGAGCGCCCGGTCAACCTCGATTTCTCGGGTGGTGAGAAGAAACGCAACGAGATCCTGCAGATGGCGGTCCTCGCGCCGCGGCTGGCGATCCTCGACGAGACCGATTCCGGGCTCGACGTGGACTCGCTGCGGATCGTCGCCGAAAGCGTCCGCAAGCTGGCGTCGCCGCATAACGCGACCCTGATGATCACGCATTACCAGCGGATGCTCAAATACATTACCCCGGATGTGGTGCATGTCCTAGCCGACGGCAGGATCATCAAGACGGGCGACCACACGCTCGCCGACGAGGTGGAAAACCGCGGATACGAATGGATCCTCCGATGAACTCGCCCGCCAAACCGATACCGGCCATACTGGCGAACCGGCTGGGCAACTGGATCGACTCCGGCCATGCCGGTCCGGAATGGTTGCTTGGCCAGCGCCGGGCGGCGCTCGATGAGCTGCTGCGCAGCGGCCTGCCAACACGCAAGACCGAGGACTGGAAATACACCGACACCAGCGCCATTACCGACCGGGAATGGAATTATCCGCCGCTGGACGAGGTCTGCATGGTGACAGGGCAGAGGCATACCCCGGAGCTGCTGCACGCCGATGAGCTCAACATCGTGCTGGTCAACGGCCTGTTCTGCCCGGCTCTATCGAACACCGACAGCGAGGAAACAATCGAGGTGCTACCCCTGCGCAGCCCGCTGGCCGAGCCCCTGCTGGAAGCCGCCCTGGCCCGGCCGGACGCGGCAATCGAGCTGCCCTTCAGCACACTCAACCGCGCTGGCTGGCGTGATGGAGTGGCATTGACGATCGCCCCCGGCAAGCACCCCCCCGCGCGCATCCACTTCCTGCTGCAGCATGACGGTGACACGCAGCACGCCTTGATCACACCGCGCCTCGTGATCCGCGCCGGCGCGGGCTCGGACGCGACCGTCGCCATCACGCACGCCTCGTGCTCCCGCGAGACCTGCCTGAGCGTTCCTTGCATCGACGTCGACATCGCCGACGGTGCCCGCCTGCAGCTCTACCAGACACAATCGCTCAACAAGGCCTCCTACCATGCCGGCGCCATGCG
>JAIFLS010000222.1 GCA_020048935.1 bacterium
AAAACCGCGGCTGGTTAATCCTCATCCTCCTGCATGTCGGCGGCGGCGATGATCTTCTGCGCCACGTTCGACGGCACCTGCTCGTAGCGGTCGAACTGCATCTCGAACGTTCCGCGCCCACCGGTCATGGAACGCAGCTCGGCGGAATACTTGAACAACTCCGCCTGCGGCACGTCGGCCGTGATCACCTGCATTCCATCCTCCATCTCCATCCCGAGGATACGTCCGCGCTTGTGGTTCAGATCGCCGTTGATATCGCCCATGCAGTCCTCGGGCAGCGACACCCTCACGCGCATGATCGGCTCAAGCAATACCGGTTTCGCGCTGCGCATCGCCAGCTTGAGCGCCCGGCTGCCGGCGATCTTGAAGGCGACTTCGGACGAATCCACATCGTGGTAGGACCCGTCATAGACGGTCGCCTTGACGTTCTGGACCGCAAACCCGGCCAATGGTCCCTTGGTCATCCCCTCCAGGAGCCCCTTCTGTACCGCCGGGATGAAGTTACCCGGGATCGAGCCGCCGACAATCGCATTGACGAACCACTCCTCCTCATCCGGCCGCCTGGGTTCGACACGCAGGTAGACATCACCGTACTGCCCGCGCCCGCCGGACTGCTTCTTGTGCTTATAGTGGCCCTCCCCCAACGCGGTCACGGTCTCGCGATACGGCACCTTCGGCGTACTCATGGTGACGCTGACATTGCTGCGCGCCTTCATCAGCTCGACCGTCACCTCGATATGCACATCGCCAAGCCCCTGCAGCACCACTTCGTGCGTCTCCGCGTTACGATCGACCGAAAGCGTCGGATCCTCCTCGCAGACGCGCTTTCGCAGACGCGCTTAAGCGCCACGCCGATCTTGTCCTCGTCGACCTGCGTCTTGGCCGTGAGAGCCATGAACATGACCGGTTTCGGGAAATGCAGCGGATCAATCACGATTGACGACCCGACGCAGCAAAGCGTATGGCCCACATGGGTGTTCTTGAGCTTTGGAATCGCCACGATATCCCCGGCCGTAGCCTTCTCGACCGGAGTCTGTTTCTTGCCGTTGACCGCCAGCAGGTTACCGATCTTCTCCTTCTCGCCGGTCGAGGCATTGAACACCTCGGAATCGCATTTCAGCGTACCGCCGAACACGCGTACAAAGGCAAGCTGGCCGAGGAACGGATCATTCACGGAGCGGAATACCAGCCCCGCCAGCGTGGCACCGGGCGCGGCATCCAGCGGGTTGCCCTGGATATCCCGGTGCGGCACGGTCACCGGCGAGGCAAAGAAGCGCGAGACCCCGTCGAGTAGTTCGTCCACACCGACCCCCTTCAGCGGCAGGCAGGCAAAGATCGGCACGAAACCGCCGCTGGCGACCGCATGCACCAGCCCGCTGGCGATCTCCTCCGGCGAAAGGGCCTCCCCCGCGAGGAACTTCTCGATCAGCGTGTCATCCGTCTCGGCCGCCAGTTCCACCAGCCCGCCCTTGGCCTCGGTAATCTCGGCCTCGAGCGCGGACGGCAACTCCTTGTTACCCAGGATGTCGATCACCCCGCTGTTGTCCGGCAAGGGCACCACCACCGGAACACAGTTCGATCCGAACACCTCCTGGATCTCGCTGACCGTCTTGGCGAAACTCGTATTGTCCTTGTCCAGTCCGGTAATCACGATCGCACGCGACTGCAACCCGCGGCTCTTGCAGCACTTCCAGGCGCGATGAGTCCCCACCTGGACGCCGGCGGATGCATCCACCACGATCATGCCGGTCTCCGCGCTGCGCGCGGCGGCAATCACGCTGCCGAAGAAATCCGCGTACCCGGGGGTGTCTGTGAAAACCAACTCGAATTCAGCCCCGGCCGGGGTCTTGTAGAAGGCACTGAAGGTGGTTGAGAAGATGGAGATCTTGCGGGCCTTTTCCTGGTCGGTGTAGTCACTCATGCTCGTGCCGGCCGCCGGGGAACCAAGCCTGTCATTCACACCCAGACGATAGAGCAGCGCGTCGGTCAACGTGGTTTTCCCGCTTCCCGTATGTCCCATGATGGTGAAATTCCGCACGTTCTCGACCGGTATGTTTTTCATAGGCGCGTCTCTCCCTTTCATTGTAATGAGTGTGTTACAAACCTAGACTACGGGCAGTATGCCACAGCACCGCCCGCCGTGCAATCCCTTGTTTGCGAATTTCAAGGGGAAACCTCGATATACGGACGGATCCGCTCCAGGGTTGCCTGACCGATCCCGCAGACGTCCGCCATCTCCTCGATCGACCCGAGCGGGCGGCCGTCGACGATCCGTTGCGCCAGCACCGTCGACGATCCGTTGCGCCAGCACCGGCCCGATGCCCGGCAGCGACATCAACTCCGGGAGAGCAGCCTTATTGACATCGGTCCGCAAATTGCCCGCTACTTCCGCCGCCACCGCGAGTGCAATCACCGGTTTACGCGGAATCCGCCCGTCGCCGTCAAGCGTGATATCCAGGATAACCGGGGCGTGATCGCTGACCTCGTAATCGGAGAATACGGAGAACGCGGCATTGGTAATGCCCTTGCCCCAGAAATGGTCTAGACCGCTGCTGCCCAGATGCACGAATCCGCCAGCCTTGAGCAGTCTCATCGTTTTCTCGCCGCGGAAAACGGACTTCGGATACAGCGTATTCAGGTCCCCGCCCAGCACCACCCCGCGCACAGCCCGGCCCGCGAACCAGCGTTCCACCGTCGTCACGTTCGCCAGGAACATCCCGACCGACTCCTCGCGCATCCGCAGGTTCTGTTGCTCATCGTAGTCCTCGTCTCCGCGGTAGTTCGATTTCAGATGCAGCGTGAAGACCAGTAACAGGCCGCCATCCGGCAACTCAACCGCCGCAAAGGCGATCCCGCGCGGCGGCCCCTGCTCGGTAGGGCCTTCCGCAGCCGGCCAGGGATTCGCGTAGGCAGACACCAAGGGCAGGCGCCCGGCAATGGCCAGTTGCAACGGGTTGTTGGTGAATGCCGAGACCGCATACACGGACACGTCCGGTTGCACGGCCAGCGCTTTTTTCAGCGCATCAGGCTGCACGATCTCCTGTAGCAGCAACAGGTCGGGATCGAGGTCGTGAAAGAGCCGCTGGACACCGACAATGTGCCGTGCCTGCTGTGCCGGAGCGGGTTCCGGCTCGCGCCCCGGAAACCATTCCGCGTTCAGGGAAACCACCCGCAGCCGTTCCCCGGCCCCCGCCAGGAACACCGGACACAGCAACAACAGGCATACGATTCTAGAGAACATCTGCATACTGCTCCTTTCGAGCGAGAAGCTGCACCATCTGCTTGACATCCTGCGCGCGCGATTTCGGACAGATCAGCGTCGCCTTCTCCGCATGCACCACCACGAGATCCTTCACCCCGATCAGCGCCGTCAGACGATTCCCGCTGACGACCACGTTGCCGGCACTGTCAAGCATCACGCCATCGCCGACGATCACGTTCCCGTCCGCATCCTTCTCGAAATGATCCTCCAGGGCGGGCCAGGACCCGACATCGTACCACTCGAAGTCGCCGGCCGCCGTCACGATGTTGGGTGCCTTCTCCATCACGGCGTAATCGATCGAGATCCGCCCCAGGCGGTTGTACTCGGTCGTCAGGCCTGCCTCGAAGGCGGGAGTGTCAACCACGGGCAGCATGGCGGCCGCCATGTCGTAGACCGGCTTTTCAAACTGCCGCAAGGCCGCCAGCAAGGTATCGGCCTTCCAGATGAACATGCCGGAGTTCCAGAGGTAATGACCGGACTGCAAGTACGTCTCGGCGGTTTTCGCATCCGGCTTCTCGACAAAGCGCCGGGCCTTGAAGACGCGCACGTCGCCATCGGATAACACCTCACCGCAATCGATGTAGCCGAACCCGGTGCTCGGGAAGGTCGGTTTGATGCCGATCGTCACCAGCGATTCGCCACGTTCGGCCACTGTGAAACCGTGTTCGAGGATCTGCAGGAAGCGGTCGATCTTCCTGATCACATGATCGGCCGTCAGGATGCAGAACGTGCCCTCGGCACAGCGCGCCTTGACCACGGCCGCCCCCAGCGCGCAGGCCGCCGCCGTGTCGCGTCCGCAGGGCTCGCCGATCACATTTGCCGGCGGCAGCTCGGGCACGGCCTCGCGTGAGACGTCCACCAGCGAGGCGCTGGTGATGATCAGGATGCGCTCGGGCGGGATAAAGCCCTTCAGCCGATCGACCGCCTGCGCCAGCATCGGGCGCCCGCCCACGAGCGAAAGCACCTGCTTCGGCCGCGCAGCCGTGCTCAGCGGCCAGAACCGTTCCCCCCTGCCCCCCGCCATGATCACCGCAAACCGATTATCCTTCATGAAACATTTCCTTTGGCTATCCTATCCGTATCTTCATGCAGACCTTGCGCACCGGGCGCGCCCCCCCCGCCAGCGCCGCGCCGGGACGGTGCAACTCCCCCGGCTGGTAGACGACAAAACAGCCGGGGCGCAGATGCACGGGGGTGTAGGTCGCCGGCACGAGGAAGAATTCCACGTCCCGTCCGGCCAGATACCCGCCATCGGAAACCGGATCCTCCACATCCGCGAAATCCTGGCGTTCTTCCCCTTGCAGCATCACCTGCACATCGCCATAAAGCCGGTGCGACTCGAACCGGCGCGCATCCGCCGGTTTTGTCTCGTACGATTCGACGTTCGCCTTCAGGCGCTCGCCATCGATCAGATGCACGCCGTCCGGCAGCCCCGCCGCCGCGTCGCGGGCAAAACCGATCGCCTTGAAGTACGGGCTGTCCGTCGCAAAATACAGTCCGGCCCGATCGATTCGATCCAGTATCATGACCACCCCTTTCGTTGTTTCATGACTTATAACAGATGCTGGCCACTATCGACAAAAAGGATCTGGCCGGTGACCGTATCGGCCTCAAGCAGGAACAAGACCGCCGCCGCGACGTCGGCCGGCACGGGGCGCCGCCCCAGCACCATCGGTCCGGCATGGTCATGCAGGTAATCCTCCCCGCGCCCCGGCGGCGGCAGGACCGGTCCCGGCGCGACCGCATTGACGGCAATCCGCGGCCCCAGTTCCAGTGCCGCGATGCGCGTGTACTCGGCGAGCAGCTTCTTTGCAAGAAGATACGGCAGCATCCCCTTCTCCAAACCCGTCACCCGCCGGTCCAGCAGATTGACAACACCGCCCGCGGCAGACGTTCCCGCACGCGCCAGGACCTGCCGCGCGAAGGCGCGCGTCAGGTACATCGGGACAAACGCGTTGATCCCGATCTCGGCCCCGAGCCGCTCGGCATCGGCGTCCATGAACGCATCCTTGTTGAATGTGGAAGCGTTATTGACGAGGATGTCCAGACCGCCTGCAACCGACAAGGCCGCGGCCACCAGCCGTTCGGCGTCGTCCTCGGTTTCCAGCGCCCCCTGCACACAGAAGGCCGGCGTACCGGATTGAGAAAGCCGCGCCGCCAGAGCCTCGCCTTCCTGCACGGAACGGTGACAATGCACCACCACCGTGCAGCCACGCGCCGCCAGAGCCTCGCAGATGGCCCTGCCGATCCGCACCGCCCCCCCCGTCACCAACGCCCGTTTCCCCTGTAAATCCATAATGTTCAGCCTCACGGCTTTTTTGTCTTCAGTCTTCGGTCTGTAGTCTTCAGTCTTCCCCAGCCCCTCACCGCACCTGCCGGCTGGCGCGATCCAGTACGTCGCGCTCGCTCCGGGTCAGTCCGCCCATGCCCAGCGCCCGCACTTTTGCCAGGATCCGGTCGACCTCCTGCCAGTCGACCGGCGCATCGTCCATCACATCCCTCATGACCCTGAATTGCCCGCGCCGCAAGCGCGCCCGCCAGTCCCCGAAAAGCCGTGCGAGATCACGCGGCATGCCGCCGCCCCCCCCGTAAGAACCGTGCCCCAGACGCAGTCCGTAGACGTATCCCGCCGCCCCCCCGGCCAGATGCGCGGCATGGGCAATGCCGCCGGCATCGCTGCGCAAGAGCAATAGCGACACCGCGCCTGCGATCAGCACCAGCTTGCGCGCCGAGAGCGTGACCGGCAGCACGTAGAACACCAGCAGCGTGATCTGCCGGCGCGGATACAACGCCGCAAAGGTGCCCAGCACGCCGAACACCGAGGCGGACGCCCCGATGCAGACGGAACGGGTCCCGGCACTCAACAGCAGCCAGCCCAGCCCGCCAAGCGCCCCGCACCCCAGATACAACAGCAGGAACCGTCGGCTCCCCAGCCGCTGCTCGATCTCTCCGCCGAAGAAATACAGCCCGAGCATATTACCGAAAAGATGCCAGAAGCCGCCATGCAGGAACGAATAGGTCACCACCTGCCAGAGCATCCCCGATGAAATCCCATCACGTGAAAGCCCGAACTTCCCCTGGATCCAGATGCTTGCCTGGAGCGGTAGCAGGAAATCGACGACAAAGATGCCGACGGTGATTAAAAGCAACCGGCGGGTAACCGGGCCGATACCACCCGGAGCCATCCCGAACCCGCCGAATCCTCTATGCTGCTGCCACATTTACCCTTACCTCAACTCATAAACCAGCCGCTTCGGGCCACCCTCGCGCTCAATATCGACCACGATCGCGCTCACACGGTCCTGCACCACCTGGCGGATGAAGAACTCCGCCCGCCCGCGATTGGTCATGGGCAACGCATTGACCTTGCGCACGACATCGCCCTCGCGAATGCCGACCGCATCAAAGAATTCCTGTTCACCGACCGCCTGCAACTGGTAGCCCTCGATCGATTTGCCGTCCTCGGCGTACAGTGGGCGCATGGAATCAAACACCTGTAGCAGCCGTTCAGGCTCATCGAGCAACTCCTCGTAGTAGCCCTGCAGCGCCTGCTTCTGAAGCGTCCAGACGCCATCACCGGTCTGCTCGCCAAACCGGGTCTGTCGCCTCTCCCCCGCCGTCTTTCCCGCCTCCGCCTGATCCAGATAGGAACGCGTCACGCCATTCCCTCCACCGCCAAGCGTCAGCATCCCCTCGACGCCGTCCTTCTCCAGCACGATATGGTCCTCGGCGATACGCTTGACGCGTACACCGGCCACCACCACGCCTTCCGAGACGATTTCCTGGCGGTTTTCCGGCAGGTGCGACAACACCCCGCGGCGCAAGGTCTCGGAATTCCCTTCGGAGAAGAAGAAGGACCCGGCAAAGCGGAAATCCGAAAGAAACGCGGCTTTATCCGCGCCAGGCCCAGCGGTGGCGGGACCGCGCATCACGCTGAAATCGGGATTCGCCGAGGCCGTTGCCTCGCGCCACGACGGAACCACCAGAGCGGTATCTGACGCAGGCCGCCCTCCGCCGCCCTCGCGGAATACCACCGCCAACAAGACGGCAGCCGAGGCAAGGGCAAGCAGCACGGAACCGGGTACTATCCCCCGCGCCCAACGGGAGCCCGAAAAAATGTGACTGGCGAAAGTCATAAGCCGGATTCTGTTTCTCCCCCGGCAGCCGCCAGGCGGCTGCCGGACGTTCGATCATTTATCTAGTGCAATCAACCCGGAACACCTGCCCGCGATGCGGACGACGAGACGGGCAGCCTCTGGCGTTCCCTATTTGATCTTGCTCCGGACGGGGTTTTCCCTGCGGCTGGCCTTACGGCCTGGCCCGGTGGTCTCTTACACCACCTTTTCACCCTTACCCTCCTTTGCTAAAGCTTCGGAGGGCAAGCCCTCCTCCACCAGAAAAAAAAGGCGGTACGTTTTCTGTGGCACTTTCCGTCTTTCCCGCTTGAACGGGAAACCTCCCGGCACTACACCAGGACATCCTGCCCTACGGAGTCCGGACTTTCCTCCCCCCGCGCCTCGCGGCGCGAAAGGCGACCGACCGCTCTCGCCAGTCACAACATCACTCAAACCAGATTCAATATAGCATGCGTCCGCAATAGCTGCAAACCACCATTTCAAGCCGCTTGCGCGCATTGTGCTGCTGGTACGGAGGCAACGCCATGTTACACCCCCGGCAGACACCGCCCTCGGACGAGACCAGCACCGCCGTGCTGTTCAGGACCGACTCATAGCGCCGCAGCCATACGGAATCAACGCCTTCCTTGGCCCTGTCGCGCAGCGCCTGCTCGGTCCGCATCTCTGTCTCCAGCCCGGCAATCCGCTCATCCAGCACCGCGACATCCTCCTGCACCACGGCCTTCTCCGCATCCAGGTCCTTGCGCCGCGCCGCCACACCCGCCCGCGCCGCCTCGATCCCCTCCATGATCTCCAGCTCACGGTCCTCGTCCCGGCGGATCGCCTTCTCGATCGTCTCGATCTCGGACGACATCGTCTTGAATTCCTTGTTGGTCTTCAGGTCCATCTGCTGCGTGCGCAGCTTGGAGATCTTGTCTTTCTTCGACTGGACCTCCAGCTCGTTCTGCTTCAACTCCGCCTGCCGCGCCTGCAGGGCATCCTCCGCCACCTTGAGAGCGGCGGTATGTTCCCGCAGCCGCTCCAGCTCGCGCGCCTTGCGCGCCGGGATATCCCGCAGCTCCCCCTCGATCCGCTGAATCCGCAGGTCGTGCTCCTGAACCTCAAGCAACTGTTCAATCGTACTCACGCTTCCGCCTTTCA
>JAIFLS010000100.1 GCA_020048935.1 bacterium
ACTTACACCGCTCAGAATCAAGTCAAATGCATAATCCAGGCGCTACGGGAAATGAATACATGAAGGACTCCGGACACAACAAAGATCTGGCTTCAATCGAAGCAGGGCCTCCAACCTTTCCCTTCTGGAAGCGGCTGATGCGTTCATGTCGGATGTTCTGGTTATTAAACATCTATCCTCGCTACCGGTTCGTCCGTGTGGGCAACGGTTTCTACATGGGGCGGGGGTGCTTCATCCTCCCCAACTTAGTCTCTGCCGGGAATTATGTGTTTATCGGAAATGGTTGTTATTTGCTTTCAAAACTTGTCATTGGCAACTGGACAATGCTTGCATCGCAGGTCGCTATCGTCGGTGGCGATCATGTGTTTGACATGCCGGGTGTGCCTGCAATCTGGGCTGGCCCGGCTGAAAACAAGGTCGTTACCATTGAAGACGACGTCTGGATCGGGCATGGGGCAACGATACTCCACGGTTTGCGCATCGGAGAAGGATCTATAGTCGCAGCCGGAGCTGTTGTAACAAAGAACGTAGAACCATACTCCATCGTTGGCGGTAATCCCGCAAAATGCATCCGTATGCGTTTCGATCCCGCCTCCGTAGAACAGCACAAGCGCGCTCTGGATAATCTTAGAAAATTGAAAGGAAATGACCATGTTTAAAAGCAAAACACTGCTCATCACAGGCGGCACAGGCTCCTTCGGTAACGCGGTCTTGAATCATTTTCTGGATACCGATATCAAGGAAATCCGCATCTTCTCGCGCGACGAGAAGAAGCAGGATGATATGCGGCATCAATTCAAGAGCGACAAGCTGCGTTTCTACATCGGCGACGTACGCGATCCGGAGAGCCTTTCGGACGCCATGGAGGGCGTGGACTACGTCTTCAGCGCCGCCGCCTTGAAGCAGGTGCCCTCCTGCGAGTTCTATCCCATGGAGGCGGTCCGCACAAACGTGATCGGCACCGACAACACCCTCAGCGCCGCGCTCGCGGCAGGCGTTAAGAATGTCGTGGTATTGAGCACCGACAAGGCCGCTTACCCGATCAACGCCATGGGCATGAGCAAGGCCCTGATGGAGAAGGTCACCATCGCCCGTTCGCGAATAGCGGCCGGGAAGGGGCAGGTCTTCTGTGCAACTCGGTATGGCAACGTCATGGCCTCCCGCGGATCCGTCATCCCTCTTTTTGTCCAGCAAATCAAATCCGGCCTGCCATTGACGATAACGGACCCGAACATGTCCCGCTTCATGATGTCGATGGACGACGCCGTGGAGCTGGTGGTCTATGCTTTCCGAAACGCCAAGCCGGGCGATCTGTTCGTGCAAAAGGCCCCGGCTGTAACCATACAGACGCTGGCCGAGGCCGTCAAACGGGTGTTTAACGCCGCCAACCCGATTAAGGTGATCGGCACCCGGCACGGGGAGAAGGTCTATGAGACGCTCCTGACGCGCGAGGAGATGGCTCACTGCGAGGATCTCGGTGACTATTTCCGGGTACCGGCCGACAACAGGGATCTCAACTACTCGAAGTTCTTCTCGAATGGCGAGAAGAAAGTCTCCCGGACGGAAGACTACCATTCACACAACACCCGCCAGCTCGACGTGAACGAAATGACGAAACTGCTCATGAAACTTCCGTATGTTCAAGAGCAACTGCGGGCGGTCTGAAGCGATATCAGGAGATTAGCAGATGATGCAAACCGTACTTGTAACCGGTGCCAATGGTTTTGTAGGCCGGAATCTATGCTCTGTGCTGGAGCGTCGGGAAGACGTTAATTTGTCCCGATTTGATCTTGAGAACACGACCGACGAGCTTCATGCTGCCCTTGAGCAGGCTGATGTTGTTTTTCATCTGGCGGGTATCAATCGTCCCAAGGATCCAAAGGAATTCGAGACTGGCAATACGGGGTTCACGCAGGATATCTGCAAGTATCTGATGGCGAAGGGCCGCACTCCTCTTCTGGTAATCACTTCCTCATCCCAGGCTGCGCTTGACAATCCATACGGAATCAGCAAGCGCCAAGCCGAAGAAGCCGTTGCCGAATACGACAATTACTGCCAATCCAAAACAGCATCGCCCCACTCCATTTTCACCTGCATTTACCGTTTACCCAACGTTTTCGGGAAAGGCTGCCGCCCGAATTACAATTCCGCGGTCGCAACATTCTGTCATAACATTGCCCGCGACCTCGAAATCAAAGTCAATGACGCGAATGCGGAAATGAAGTTGGTCTATATCGACGATGTCATTGATGAATTTATGCGGGCGTTGGCGGGTAGTCCAACACGGCAGGGGGCGTTTTGTGCGGTGCCCGTGGTGCATGAAGTCAAGTTGGGGCAGATTGTTGAGCTATTAGAATCGTTCAAGCGAAGTCGCTCCGACTTGATGGTGCCCAATCAGGGTGATGGCTTCACAAAAAAACTGTATTCAACCTATCTGTCGTATTTACCGATGGATACGTTTAGCTATCCCTTGAAAATGAATGTGGATGCAAGGGGTAGTTTCGCTGAAATTCTTAAAACGCCTGACCGGGGCCAGGTTTCTGTCAATATATCCAAGCCCGGAATAACCAAGGGCAACCACTGGCATCACACCAAGAACGAGAAGTTTTTGGTCGTGAGTGGGCAGGGGGTGATCAGATTCCGGAGGGTTGGGGAGGGAGATCGACGCAGAGACGCAGAGGCGCAGAGCAGAGATGATGTAATCGAATATAGAGTGTCTGGGGCAAGATTGGAAGTCGTGGATATACCTCCGGGGTATACGCATAATATCGAGAACCTCGGAGAGTCGGATATGGTGACGGTTATGTGGGCAAATGAAGCCTTCGATCCGGAAAGACCGGACACCTATTTCGAGAATGTCTAAATTGACGCAGAGGCGCGGAGCCGCGGAGGTCAGATGATGAAAGAGAATGAGATCAGTGGAATTATTCTTGACGCAGCCATAGAGGTTCACAGGGTGCTCGGCGGCCCGGGATTGCTGGAATCGGTTTATGAGGAAGCGCTGGTTTGTGAGCTGACTATGAGAAAACTGAATGTAGAAAGGCAGGCAATGGTTCCGATTGTATACAAGGGGCATGTATTGGGTACGCCGCTCCGGCTTGATCTTCTGGTGGAACAATCGGTAATCGTCGAGTGCAAGGCGGTTGTGGATTACAATCCAATATTTCAATCCCAAGTCTTGACATATCTGCGACTCACTGGCAAACATCTGGGAATTGTCATCAACTTCGGCGCAAAGACTATCAAAGAAGGTTTCTATCGAGTCGCCAACAATCTTTAAACCCCATCGTAACTCTGCGCCTCTGCGTCTCTGCGTCAAACACAACCCCCGATTATAACTCTCCGTTTTTAAGGAATCACTATGAAAGTAATGACTGTTATCGGGACCCGTCCGGAGATTATCCGTCTTTCACGAGTGATGGCCGCGCTAGATCGTCATACCGAACACATTATTGTTCATACAGGCCAGAATTATGACTATGAGCTGAATCAGATCATTTTTGATGATCTTGGAATCCGCAAGCCTGACCATTTCCTTGGTACGGCCGGTGACACTACCTCCGCCGCAGAAACGGTGGGGCTGATTATCTCCAAAGTCGATCAAGCTCTGGCGGAAGTGAAACCGGATGCTCTGTTAGTATTAGGAGACACCAACAGCTGCCTAGCGGCCTATCCCGCCAAGCGGCGCAAGATCCCGGTCTTTCACATGGAGGCTGGCAACCGTTGCTTTGATCAGCGTGTACCGGAAGAAATCAACCGCAAGCTTGTCGACCATATCAGCGATATCAACATGCCCTACAGCGATATCTCGCGGGAATACCTGCTCCGCGAGGGACTGCCGCCGGACCGGATCATCAAGACCGGCAGCCCGATGTTCGAGGTTCTGCACTATTACCTGCCCAAGATTGAGCAATCGGATGTACTGGCGCGGCTGAATCTTGAGGAGGGGCATTATTTCGTGGTCAGCGCCCACCGCGAGGAGAATGTTGACAGCCCCTCTCAATTCCGCAAGCTGACAGAGGTGCTCAACGGGCTGGCTGAAACCTACGGGATCCCAGTGATTATGTCGACCCACCCGCGCACCCGCAAGCGCATGGATGCCGAGGGCGTGCAAATCCATCAGGGGGTTCAACTCCTCAAGCCCCTCGGCCTGACCGACTACGTCAGACTTCAAATGATGGCCCGCGCGACCCTGTCCGACAGTGGCACGATCAGCGAAGAATCCTCGATCCTGAACTTCCCGGCCCTCAACATCCGCAACGCCCACGAGCGCCCGGAGGCAATGGAGGAGGCGGCGGTCATGATGGTGGGGCTGGAGTGGCAGACGATTCAAACCGCGTTGGCCGTACTTATCAAACAGCATCACAGCCCTTCAGCCCCGCGCCTGTTTCGGATTCCGGCCGACTACGCCATGCCGAATGTCAGCGAAAAAGTCGTGCGCATCATCTTGAGCTATACGGACTACGTCAACCGGACGGTTTGGCACAAATAGAACTGCGGCCTTTCTATGCGCATTCTTTTCCTAACGCAATGGTGGCAACCGGAACCCTTTTTTAAAGGACTTCCGTTTGCCAAGGAGCTTCAACGGCGCGGGCATGAGGTTGAAGTACTGACCGGCTTTCCAAATTATCCTGGGGGCAGGCTCTACCCCGGCTATAAGTTACGATGGAGTCAAACAGAAATCATGGAGGGGGTGACCGTTCATCGGAGCTTTCTCTATCCCAGCCATTCCCGCTCCAGCCTCAACCGGGTGCTCAATTACCTCAGTTTCGCCGTCTCCGTCAGGGTGCTGGCGCCATTTGTGGTTCGCGAACCACCGGATATCATCTATGTCTACAACCTCGTCACATTAGGGCCAGTCGCCCTCGCTCTGCGCCGGTGGTACCATAGTAAGATTGTCTACGACATTCAGGATATCTGGCCTGAATCGGTAATCCACTCAGGCATGCTGGGTGGAAAAGTGGTGTATAAGCTAATCGATGGCTGGTGCCGCTGGTTGTACAAACAAGCCGACCGTATCGTGGTGCTGTCGCCGGGGTTCAAGGCTTTGCTGGAGCAACGCGGGGTCGCCCCGGAAAAGCTGAAAGTCATCTACAATTGGTTTGATGCCGAGAATCCAGGCCAAACGCTGCCTATACAGCCGCGACCGGACACCTTCGCTAAGGATCGATTCAATATTGTCTTTGCGGGTACTATAGGCCAGTCGCAGGCCATGGACACAGTGCTGGATGCAGCGGTTGGGCTGCAGGTCAGTAAGCCCTCTATACACTTTTTCCTGATTGGGGCAGGGACGGAGGTGGAACGCCTAAAGCAAGTGGCATCGCAGCGAGGCATCCGGAATATCACCTTCGTGCCAACGGTACCGAGGCACGAAATCGGTGCCTATTTAGAGGCCGCCGATGCGTTACTCGTTCATTTGCGCGATGAACCGATTTTCTCCATTACCGTACCGTCCAAGACGCAGGCCTATCTGGCGGCTGGGCGGCCCATCCTGATGGGCGTGCGGGGAGACGCAGCTAATCTCGTGAAAGAGGCAGAGGCCGGGCTTGCCTTCGAACCGGAAAATGCTGCCTCGCTGACCAACGCGATCCTGGCATTGTACGCCATGCCCTCCGCCGAACGCCACCGCATGGGGGCGAGCGGTCGGCGCTATTACGAGCAACACCTGCGTATGGAATTGGCCGTTGACCAATTTGAAACACTTTTTCATTCACTTTCAAACCGCCCGGACCACCGACCATCGTAGACACCGACCATCGTAGACGCCGCGCCATGGGCGGTGAGCCTAGGCTGTATGCGGAAGAGCGCTATGATGTGCGCAAGGTGAATGCGGTGATGCTGCGGGAGATGGGGATGGCGAAAAGGGATGAGGGATGAAAGCTGAGACCTGAAATGGGGATGAGGATGAGGGGAAAAGCTGAAACACTGAAATGCTGAAAGCTGAAATGGGCACTGGGGAGACATGGGGAAAAGCTGAAATCGGGAAAGCCGAAAGTCGATATGGGCTGAGACCTGAAAGCTGACATTGCTCCCTGAAAGCTGACATTGCTCGGGGATCCACGCTCCCGTCTTCGTCTCTACGGCGGGTATGCTGGTGAGCGAGGCGAAGGGGCGATGGCGTCTTTTCATGGATTGTTGGAATAAAATGGGTATGCGCGGATTCTTGTTTATTTGTTTTTTGGTCTGGCTGGGGGTGACGGGGGTAGTGTTGTTGACTCCGGCAGAGACGGTGCGGCAGACAAACGTAACGGTCACTGGCATGCCGGGAGTGAAGGCGCAACGAAAGACCGCCATTTACAGGGCGATTAATGATGGTGGCAACTGGCACGTGTTCTGGTTCTTTAGTCTGGCAAGCATGGCCGCCCTGCTTCAACGCAAGCCAACCCTCGCGGCGAGCACAAAAACGTTGCTGTTTCTATCCGCTGGCGGGCTCACGATGGA
>JAIFLS010000197.1 GCA_020048935.1 bacterium
GCGATCCGGGCGGCGACCAAACACTAGTGTTTGGAGGCTTATGCTCGGTTGATTTTTAACCACAAAAAGCACAGAAGACACAAAAAATGATGGATTTTGGAGTTACAGGATAGTTGTATGAAACAAACCTCGTTGAAATTCAGGTCGGTGATTCCCGATGCGCGTCGGGTGGTGATCAAGATCGGCAGCCGGGTACTGGTGCAGAAGACCGGGCGTCCTGATGTGCGGCGCATAAGCAGCCTGGTCGCCGATATCACGGCGATCCGCAAGACCGGGCGTGATGTTATTGTCATCACCTCCGGGGCAGTGGGTTCCGGGATGGAGGCCCTTGGGCTGAAAACGCGTCCGACATTGTTACCGGAAATCCAGATGGCGGCGGCGGTCGGTCAGGCGCGCCTGATGTCGCGCTACGCGGAATTATTCGGCACCAAGGGTGTCAAGGTCGGGCAGGTGTTGCTGACGCACTCCGATTTCCAGCATTCAGTGCGCCGCACGAATGCGCATCGCACGATCGAGGCACTTCTGCGTCATGGGGTGATCCCGATCATCAATGAGAACGATGTGGTGGCCGATGAGGAACTTAAGGCTGACATGGCCTTCAGCGACAACGATTTCCTGGCCGCGCTCGTGGTCAAGATGATTCGTGCTGACCTCCTGGTGATTCTGTCCACCGTCGATGGGGTGCGCGAGCCCGCTTCAAATGGACGAACGCAGCGTGTTTCCTATTTCGAGCGCATCACACGCAAGACTTTCTCGTTGGTCGGTGCCTCGGATTCGACGCTGTCAAAAGGCGGCATGGGTTCCAAGCTGAAGGCGGCACAGACCGCCGCGCTGTCTGGCTGTGGCGTGGTGATTGCCAACGGACTGACCAGCGGGGTACTTCAGTCCGTCATGGCCGGTGAAGACACCGGCACCATGATCGTGGCTTCGGCACTTTAGGTGGGCCCCGCGATAACCGGAGATGGATTATGGGACTGCATGAGGAAATGGTCGGGATCGGGAGCTGCGCCCTGGACGCATCCCGCGAACTGGTGTTGTGTAGTACACGCAAGAAGAATACTATCTTGCTTGAGATGGCCGATGCGCTCGATGAACGGCGGGTGGACATCGCCGAGGCGAACCGGCTCGATGTCGAGGCCGCCAAGGCGGCAGGACTTTCACCGGCGATAATGGACCGGCTGGCGTTGACACCGACCCGGATCGACGGGATGATTTCCGGATTGCGGGAAGTGGCTGCGCTCATGGATCCGGTTGGCGAGACCATCAGCCGCTGGATACGCCCGAACGGTCTTGAAATCATTAAGCAGCGGGTGCCGATCGGGGTGATCGGCATCATCTACGAGTCGCGCCCGAATGTCACTGTCGATACGGCGGCGCTGTGCCTGAAAACCTCCAACGCGGTCATCCTGCGCGGTGGCAAGGAGTCCGTGCATTCCAACGCGATCCTGGCCGATACCCTCATCGAGGCTGGTCGGCGCAAGGGAATGCCCGAGCACGCGATTCAATTGATCCGCACGGCCGATCGTGAGGCGGTTCGCGAGCTGGTTCAGCTTGAGGGGTATGTCGATCTGGTGATTCCGCGCGGGGGCGAGGCCTTGATCCGCGCGGTAACGGAGAACGCGCGTGTGCCGGTCATCAAGCATTACAAGGGGATCTGTCATACGTATGTCGATGAATCCGCGGATGTGGCCATGGCGGTAGCCATCGCCATCAACGCCAAGTGCCAGCGCCCGGGGGTCTGCAACGCGATGGAGACGCTGCTGGTGCATGAGGCGATCGCGCCGGTCTTCCTGCCGATTTTCGCCAAACGGGCGATTGATTGCGGCGTGATCCTGCGCGGGGATGCCGCGTCCCGGGAGGTTATCCCGGCGATGCAGGTGGCGACAGAAGAGGACTGGTCCACGGAATATCTGGATTTGCGCTTGTCCGTGCGGGTGGTCGGTTCCGTGCGGGAGGCTGTTGCCCATATCAACAAGTACGGTTCCCGTCATTCCGACGCGATCGTCTCCGAGTCCGAGGCCGCGCAGAAGATCTTCACTCAGGAAGTCGACTCCGCCACCGTGTATGTGAACGCATCCACGCGTTTTACCGACGGGGGCGAATTCGGCATGGGGGCCGAGATCGGCATCAGCACCGACAAGCTGCATGCCCGCGGTCCGATGGGCCTCGAGGAACTGACTACCTACAAGTACGTCATCCAGGGCAAGGGCCAGGTGCGCTAGCACTGGCTTCAGAGGGGATGGGAGGGTCGCCGGCCTCGGCGTCCTATGCGAATGGGATGTGCCGCCGGATGTGCTTGAAAAAGCGTGCGGTGGTGAGACGGGCGTACGGACAGCGAGCCGCTGTCCCTCCCGGTGTGTATTCAACCATTGGTGTCATCTTGCTCTAGCGCAGCGCGATGGGCGGGCCCAGGACCTCGCGCAGCACGATGGCCTTGCGGATGGCTTCGGCGTCCGACAGGTCTTTCCGGATGGCATCGATGAAGATGCTGGCCGCTGTTGCTTTGTCAGACGGGTATTTCTCCAGTACGACAGCTTCCTGGACGGACTGGGCGTAAGCAGGGGTGGCGTGTGCGGGCTCGTACCGGGGCGTTACCGGGATGGGCTGGCTGATTGCCTGAGGATGCATCCGTCTTCTTGCTTGCGCTTGCGGCTGCGAGATACCCCGCGTTGCCGATATGGCCTGGACCGGTTTGGGTGTGGTCGGTCTGGCTGCCGGATTCTGGCCCCCGCCAAGCGTCCGCAGGAACTCCTGCAAGGCTTCGTCGGGAGCGACAAATTCAGGTTTCTGGCCGCCTTTACCGCCAGCCCCCGCCCCCCCGTCAGCACCGGTGTTCTTCCCCTGCGCCTGGGAGGCGACCTTCTTCAGGAACTTGATAACCTGGACGATCACCGAGATGATAATGAACACCCAGATGATCTCGGCATTGGCGAGAACCGTCATAGGACCTCTCAAATATCGTCGCTGTTTTCCTGTCCGGAGATTTTGCGCCGCATGGCGGTGTCGGACTCGATGTTCTGCAGGCGGTAGAAGTCGATCGCGCCCATATTGCCGCTGCGCAGCGCCTCGGCCAGCGCACGCGGCACGTCGGCACGGGCCTCGATCACCTTGGCGTTCATTTCCTGGACCTTGGCTCGCATTTCCTGCTCCAGGGCGATGGCCATGGCCTTGCGTCCCTCGGCTTCCGCCTGGCGCATCTTCTTGTCGGCCTCGGCCCGCTCGGTCTCGAGCTTCGCACCCACGTTGGCCACATCACCCATGCCAGCCACGCTGATATCGGCGATATCGATCGAGACGATTTCAAAACCGGTTTGTGCATCCAGGCCGCTGTTGAGCACCTTGCGGCTGATCATGTCCGGGTTCTCGAGCACATCCTTGTAGGTGGCGGACGAGCCGATGGCGCTGACGATGCCCTGTCCGACACGGGCGATGATCGTATCCTCGCCGGCACCACCGACGAGACGCTCGAGGTTGGCGCGCACGGTCACGCGGGCCTTCACCAGCAGGCGGATACCGTCCTTGGCGACCGCGTCCAGTCCCAGCGGGGTCTTGTCGGCCATCGGACAGTCAATTACTTTCGGCTGTACGCTGGTGCGGACGGCTTCCTCCACATCGCGTCCGGCCAGATCGATGGCGACGGCACGTTTGAAACCGAGAGCAATATTGGCCTTGTCGGCGGCGATCAGCGCCCGGGCGACGTTCAGCACGTTGCCGCCCGCCAGAAAATGCGTTTCCAGTTCATCGGTGGAGATCGGGATACCCGCCTTGACCAGGCTGATGCGCGCGTCCACGATCAGCGCCGGCTGGATGCGCCGCAGCTTCATTCCCACGAGGGACCAGAGCGAGACCTTGGCACCGGACATGAGTGCCCGGATCCAGACGCCGAGGAAGTGCATGAATAAGCCCAGAATGATCAGCACCCCGAGGCCGATCAGCATTGCGAAAATCATGAGTACGCCATTCATGTGAGCTTTCTCCCTTTTATTTGCGGCAGAGATGCCGACGTTTGTGAATCCTTGACCATCACGACGCCAGCACCATAAAGCAGGCATGCGGAAATTGCAGCAAAAAAATCAGCGCCAATAGTCGGGCATTTAAGCGACCGATGCCGCAGTCCAGTCCGTTTTGGAAGCGCAGATGTGTCCCGGCGTGCTCGCGCGCGCTGCGTTTTTCGAGGTGTTTGAGGTTGACAGCCAGCGTTCGGTACCGCTATAGTCCCCGCCACATTGCTTCAAGAAGCACATGTTCCGTTGTTTGCGCACGGGCGATTAGCTCAGTTGGTTAGAGCGCCTGCTTCACACGCAGGAGGTCACAGATTCGAGTTCTGTATCGCCCACCATTTAAACGACTTCCTCACCTATACCGCCAACGGATCACACAGGCATTACGCGATGCTCACAGGCAACATTTGGTTTCGTGGGATGTGTGCGACAAGCGCTCGGGCAGGCCGCCATCCGGACCGACCTGCTAAAGGCCGGAGTATCTCACGTAACCGCCAATAAGCATATAGGCTTGTTGCGTTTGGCGTAATTCGCGGGTTGAACTTTATGTAAATCTTGCTAAGATGTGTGCTTATTGTGTCAATCAGATGACCGGTCGGCCGGTTTTTGCAGGGTATTGAAAGAGAAGGGCTTTGCGCCATGGCATGGGAATATTCGGAGAAGACCAAGCAGTTGTTCATGGATGCGGTACACGGGAAGCCGGGCACGCATATGGGTGAAATCGAGAACGCGGACGGGCTCGGCGAGCATGGCTCGCTGTCCTGCGGCGACGCGATGCGGTTCACGTTCCGGGTCGAGCGTCATCCGGACGATCCGCGGCAGGACCGGATTGTCGAGGCTCGCTACCTGACGTTCGGGTGTACCTCTGCAATCGCGGCTTCGGAGGCGCTCTGCATGATGATCGAGGCGGCGAAGTGCTCGCCGATCGAGGCGCTCAGGATCACCAATGCCGACATCGTGGAGTTCCTGGGGGGGCTGCCGGAACAGAAGGTGCATTGTTCGGTGATGGGTGCCGAGGCGCTGGAGGCCGCCGTCTTCAACTGGGCGCAGAAGCGCGGCGTGGACCTGAAGGCGCTTGGCGTGGATGTGCATGCCGACGAGGTGGACGAGGGGCGCATGGTCTGCAAGTGCTTTTCCATGACCGAGCCCTATATCCGACGCAAGGTCCGGGAGCTGGGCCTGAAGACGATTCCCGAGATCACCAACGCGATCAAGGCAGGCGGGGCCTGCATGGCCTGCCATCACAAGCCCGGCGGCCTGCAGGATATCCTGAACGATATCTGGGGCACGCCGGAGACGCGGCTGAAGGTCGCGGGGGAGCTGGGCGGGGTGGCCATCATCGGTGACTCCCCCTCGCCGTACCAGCTCGGGCGGCATGTGGACCAGGTGATGGAGAGCGAGATTTTACCGATGCTGCGCAAGGACGGTGGCGATGCGGAGATCGTGGATATCAAGGACTTCGCGGTGTATGTCCGGCTGGCGGGGGCCTGCGCCGGTTGTGCCGGGGCGATGACCACGCTCAAGCTGCTGGTCGAGAAGACGCTCAAGGAACAGATCGACGAACGGATCCGCGTGGTGGCGGTGGGACGGTGAGGGGTGTGAGATGAATAAGATCATCTATATGGACAACAACGCGACGACGTCCGTGGCGCCGGAAGCGTTCGAGGCGATG
>JAIFLS010000207.1 GCA_020048935.1 bacterium
CTCTCGATCGTGCAGGCCACCGTCGTCGGCTCCTCCTGCGACGGATACGCCGGATGCAGCTCGAAATCACTGGCGGTGACATAGGCCGGCGGGTAGGTCATGGAAATGTCATCAAGCGCCACCCAGCTGCCATTAGCCGTATTTATACCTTTGTATATCCTTAAGCGAATTGGCTCGTAACGATTAAGTACGACTGTGTGGCCCGTCCAACCTGTATTGCTGGTGTTTGTGACGACAGCGGCAGCATCCTCCCAGTCGATGCCGTTCGTGCTTATGCGTATCTCGCAAGTAAAAGTGTTTGCCAGGCGGTTCCAAAGATAAAAGGAGATGGAGCCGATTCCATTGGTCATTTCAGGGGTTTCAATATAGGAATTTGTTCCTGAATTCGCACTGTAGGGGACGGAGTCGGGAAGGAGCGCGAATTTCGAGCCACTCCGTGGTGTTATCAAGCTGAAGGCAGCTGTGGCTATGTGTGTCTCGTTAATAGTCCAGCCATTTGCGCTTACAGAGCCAGGGTTCACGCTTAGCGTGGTTGTTGAGAAGGCCTCTAGACTCTGAGTGCCCGCGACAACATCCGTGTTCGTATAGGCTGCCGGGATGCCGGAGCGGTCCAGGGGTTCGTTAACGGTCTGGTACCCCCCGGAAGCGGGGTTGAGGTAGGTCGCCTCGACATAATACTCCATCAGGCCGCGGACGCCGCGCGGAATGGTCGCGGTATACGTGTTGCCGGTGGTTTTGGTCATGATGATGGGATCGTAAATCATGCTTTCCAGGGTGATGGCGGTGCCATACCCCACAAACGAATCATGGCTGGAGCCGACGTTCATACTGCTAGCCCATATCCAATCTGCCGAGCGGGTGACAGTGGAAATGCGCACCTCGTCAATATCGCCAAGGAACGGGCGGTAGGTGCTATTGCTCGCGGACGATCCTATCGCAACCGCCGTGTTGTTGTTCGTCGGCGTGACCGTGGACGACCAGCTGGAATCACCGTTCACATAGAGCCGCAGATCGGTATTGTCCAGAGTCATGGCAACGCAGTGCCATTGTCCATCATCGTAGCTGTTCGAGGGACCGATGACGGTCCCGTTGACGGCAGCCTTGAAGTCGTCACCGGAAACCGTAAGCCCATAAGGTGTAGCACCGGTATATTGGTTTTTTTGGACGATATAACCAGCGCTGCCGTCACCGTTCTGTTCCGCCGTCATCCGGGCAAACGCAAACACGGTCAGACGGTTTCCGCTCCCATAATCAATGTCACCATTCGGGCTGATCAGGATGTTGTCACCCTCTGCCGCGCCACCGAATCTCCGTGCGCCTCCCGATATGCCATCTGTCGCCGTGGTTCCTGTATTGATTCCGTTTCTTCCATTGCTGGTCGAATCCTTGAAGTCACCATTCAGATGCCAGACCCCGGCATAGCCTTCCGTCCATACAGCCCCATTCGTGGTATAGGCCGCCCGGCTGTTGTAGTTGGTGTTGCCCCAGGTGGCCCATATGGTCGTGTTGTGCGATAAGGCCGGAATTTTCACCCAGATAGCAGAGGTACCGGTGTTGGTGAATGACTCGATCTCGTAGGGCAACTCCGTGCCGGAAATCGGTGCCTCTGACCAGAACCGCAGATCCCAGCCGTTGGTGGTGTTGAGGAACCCCGCATAGTTGCCGGTGTTGGCCGTGGTCAGCTTGACCAGCGCGGGGAAATTGGTCAACGTTCCTCGCCCCTCGAAGTTGTTGAAAGTGATCGGCATGTAATAGGTTGTTTGCGTTTCGCCCACGCCGCGGAACCAGAGGGTTGGGGGGGAGTTCGTGTTGATCGCGGCACCATTGAAAGGCGTTATGTCGACGCTGACGGCTACGGTGTTGGTAATGGTGGGATTTGCAGGGGTGTTCGCCAGCCCGCTGAAGGCAAGGGTGGCACCGGCGTGGGTGACGACGATATCGTCGAACAGGAGTTGCGCCGCTGCGGTACCGTCAGTGGCGGCGATGCGTATATAGCGCAAGTCAAGGTTGTCCACGCTGACCCGGTGCGGGAGGTAGTCGGGCGTGATGATGCCGGTAACGGTCTCAACGGTCTGCCAGGCCAGATTGGTTGCGGCCCGCGTCTGGATCGCGAAGGCGGCCGGACTGGCCCCGTTGGTCTCGGTGTTGCGGTAACGGAACAGAATCGTGCCGATGCCGTTGGTCAGCGCGGGGGAGGTGATCGCCCGTTCCGCGGTGTTGCTGGCGAATTGGATGAACCGGCCATCGTAGGCGAGGGCGGTAATGTTGGTGGCGCGGCCCTGCGTCAGCGTCCATCCGTCAATCGTGTAGTTGGTGTAGCTTCCGGCGTTGGTCCAGGTGTTGAACGACTGGACGTCGGCCTGCTGGATGCCGTAGCGGCTGCTGCTCTCGTCAAAGCTGAACGCCAGCCAGCCGGCAGGTGCGCTGGCGAGCTGGATGTTGGTCATGGCATTGGTCGATGCCGGGCCGAACACCGGCAGTTCGGTACGGGTCTGCGCGGGATCGCGCCATTGGTTGCTGATCGTATTGACGGACTCGAAATACAGCGTGGTGGCTCCCAGGGTGCCGACGTTTTTCACGCCCATCCAGTATTCATCATCGAACAGCTCTAGGGCGTTGGTCAGGCCGCCCTTCACGGTGACGCTGCTGTAAGCGCTTATCAGTTCTGGCTGGCGCAGGAAGAAACTGCCGCTGGCGCTGATGGGGGAGAGCGGGTTGGGCCCGTCAAAGGTCACGATGATCATATAATTGATCACGGAAAAGGCGGGCTGGTTCGTGATCGGGGTGACGGTCTCGTAGCGCCCGCCGCTCAAGCTGTTGGTTGCCATGCTGATCTGGTTCGAGGATCCGCCATTGGCCGACCAGTGCAACGTTGCCACCAGGTTGGACGCCAAGGCGGAAGGTGCCAGCGCGGCGGAAACGTTCACCGCCTCATCGGCAGCCGGGGATGAAGGCGAGATGGCGTGATCGGTAATCCGCACCTTCGCAGGGGCTTCGGTGGTCGAAATATCATCCAGCCCCACCCAGTTCTGATCGGCGGAGTTTATCGTCCTGATGACTCTCAGGCGGATCGGTTCATATCGATTCAATGTGACGGTGTGGGCTGTCCAGGCGGTGCTTGCGTTGGTTATGACTGCGGCGGTATTCCAGTTGATGCCGTTGGTACTGGTGCGCAGTTCACAGGTGAAGGTGTTCGCTAGTTTGTTCCGCAGGTGAAGAGTCACCGAGCCTACTCCATTGGACAGTTCGGGCGTTTGTACATACGAATTCGTACCCGGAACGCCTGAGGAAAAAGAAGTCGGCAAAAGTGCACAACGGGTGCCGCTGCGGGGGGTGATCGCAAGCGCGTTGGTGGCGATGTGAACCTCGTTGATGGTCCAGCCATTTGTGCTGATCAGTCCGGGATTTGAGCCCAGGGTAGTCAGCGGGAAATTCTCGAAGCCCTGGTTGACGATATCGGCGTTTAGGGCGCTGGTGCCAAGGAGGCCGCATATCGCGGCTATGCCCAGTTTGAGTGACACGTTCATGGTCGGTCTCCTTCCTGCGGACCGGCGGCATCGCCGCGGGGTCCGTTTTCTCTATTACCTTCAGTAATAGGGTATTAAAACTGGCGAGCGAATGCCAGATGAAACTTGTCAATTTAATGTGTGTGTTTTGTGGAGGGGAAATTGATGGATACACAACGGGAGGGACAGCGTCTCGCTGTCCGCACGCCCGTCTAACCACGCTGTTTTCAGAGAAGAGGCTTCGCCATGCGCTTTCTCATGCGCAGCGGACGCCGGGGACGGCGTCCCTCCCGTACCGCTCGTGGAGGCTCTTGCAAAACCTCTGATCGGCTCGCGAGGACGCTCGCGCCCCACCAAAGAGAACCGGCTCTATTTGCCATTTTGGAGGGGGCGAGTGACCTCGCGAGCCTGCAGTGGCCGGAAGGTTCGGAGAGATCTCCCACCGCCCGTGCCCCCTTCAAGATTTTAAAAAAAACCGTTTGACGTGTTTTGCGGGAAGGTGTACTATCTAAGCAGCCTAGGGGAATCCCTTAGGAGCGAAAGTGCGTATTTAAGCAGGCTGTATTTCAGGAATACTGGAGCAACACAAGGAAGGATCAGGCTATGAAAACCACAGGAAAATTCCGCGCAATGCTGTCATTGATCACAGTTGGGCTGCTGGCTGGGTCGGTCGGTGCGCAGGATAGCGACGGGTATGCCGAAAGCTTCGAGAGCTACGACGTCGGGTTGGCCATTACGAATGTCGCTGGCTGGGAGGCCACAGACGAGGCGTCGGTCATTGCGTCCACGAACTACACCGCCGATTACATGGGTGGGGATTATCCGATTGACTATGATCATGCCGTCAACACCAAGGTGCTACTGGTCGAAAATGGCGTGACCAACACGATCACGCCGGGAGACCCCAGCGTAACCAACTGGGTCGATGTCGTCATCAAGCCGGTGCTTTACGGCGATGGTGAGACTCCGGACCTGCCGCCTGTCGGCTCGGTGGCTGCCGTCTACTTCAATTCAAGCAGCAATCTGGTTGTGATGCACACGCCGATCAACGATTCTTCCACAAATGCATGGCTGGAGATTCCTGATGTCATGGTCTCGCCAGATAATTGGATTCGGCTGACAATTGCTGCAAACATGGTAGGTGGTGATTTCTTCGGGGGTGATAATACACGGTTTTACCAGGTTTATATCAATGGAACAGTGGTTTCCAATGACGCCGCCTACCCGGCTCCAACCCGCAGCGGTAGCGGAGGAACGTGGTTCGGCAGCGGAGCTGATATAGTCCGTACGGATCCGATCACCAACATCGTTGTCAAGGGGACTGGTTACATTGACGACCTGGTCGTGACCAATGCGCTGACGGTGACGCCGGCGCAACCGGCGGTGCCGAGTTACATCGCGTCGGTGGCGGTCTCGAATGTTCTTTCTTACGGACAGACGGTGGCCGAGGCAGGAGTTTACGGCACGGCCACGAATGCGCTCGGAGCCAACGTCCCCGGCCAGTTTGCCTTTGATGATCCGGCAGCGGTTCCGCCGGTCGGGACCAACAGCTTTGCCGTTACCTTCACGCCGGATGCCCCGCATGACTACCTTACCGCGACCGGATTGGTTGATGTTGTCGTGGTGGCCTCGACGACGACCAACGGGACCCCGATTTCCTGGTACGATGATTTTGGTCTTACCCCTGGCGATGTGGGGTTGACCACATATGAAGAGCTTGACGCTTACGATAGCGATGCGGATGGCGCGCCGAACGCGGAGGAGTATCTGGCCGGAACGAATCCGGAGGATATCAACTCTGTGTTCAAGCTGGTTGGCTTGAACGTCTCGACGACCAACCTGACGCTGCGCTGGATCGGCGGGACGAACGGCCCGGTGACTCCGTACATTGTCGAGGGGGCAACCTCGCTTGTCGGCACCACGATTGGCTGGATGAACATCACCAACAGCACACGTGTTGAAGGGACCAATACCTGGAACGGGACATCGGGAGGCACGATGCTGTTCTTCCGCGTGCTTGCCACACCCTGACCAAGGATATAGAACACTGATCAGCGCGGGCTCCGAAAGGAGCCCGCGCTTTTTTCGTACCGGGAGGGACGCGTTGGACCCCGTCCGCATAATGTGTGCGGCGGTTGTTTGTCAGAGGGCATGTATGAGTGC
>JAIFLS010000145.1 GCA_020048935.1 bacterium
CACGATCAGTACTGGAGAACCCCAAGATGTCTGCCCCCGCAGAAAAAAGCCGCTTGAATCTACAACCATGTCACTTTCCTGACACACACCCAGGTGGAATACGCCTGTAAAATAAGGCTTGAATGCGGGGCGTATATCGGGCATGATGGCAAGCTCTTTCAAGAAAAACCGTGATCATAAACCCTATCAATGTCTCTGGAGCATCAAATGGCTAGGAAATTCCCGTTATCGAAAATCCGTAATATCGGCATCATGGCGCATATCGACGCAGGCAAGACCACCTGTAGCGAGCGGATCCTCTTCTATTGCGGCCGCACGCACAAGATCGGCGAGGTGCATGATGGCGCCGCCATCATGGACTGGATGGACCAGGAACAGGAGCGCGGCATCACGATCACGTCCGCCGCCACGACGGCGGAATGGAAAGGGCACCAGATCTCGCTGATCGACACCCCCGGGCATGTGGACTTCACGGCCGAGGTGGAGCGCAGCCTGCGCGTGCTCGACGGCGCGGTCGCGCTGTTCTGCGCGGTTGGCGGTGTGCAGCCGCAGTCGGAGCAGGTCTGGCGGCAGAGCGAGAAGTACAGCGTGCCCAAGATCGCCTTCATCAACAAGATGGACCGGGTAGGCGCGGATTTCTATAAGGTGGTGGGGCGTATCCAGAGCATTCTCGGTGCCAACGCGGTGCCCATGGTTATTCCCATCGGTAACGAGGATTCGCTGCGCGGCGTTGTGGATCTGGTCACCATGAAGGCGATTATCTTCGACGAAGCGGACCACGGCATGGCGTTCCATGAGGAGGAGATTTCGGAGGATTTGCAGGAGCTTGCCCAGAAATGGCGTGCGAATCTGGTGGAGAAGAGCGCCGAGCAGTGCGATGACCTGCTGGAGAGGTACCTGGAAGGTGGCGAGTTGACCGAGGAGGAGATCCGCAAGGCGGTGCGTACGGCCACCATTGCCCGCAAGATCGTTCCGGTCTACTGCGGTTCAGCATTCAAGAACAAGGGGGTCCAGCCCATGTTGGATGGCGTGGTGTCGTACCTTCCGTCGCCGGAGGATATCGCCCCGATTATCCATGCCAAGAACGAGAATATCGTGCGCCATCATAATGAGACCGAGCCGTTTGCCGGTTTGGCGTTCAAGATCATGAGCGACAAGCACATGGGCAAGTTCACGTACGTCCGTATCTATTCCGGCACGCTCAACGCCGGTGATACCGTCTACAATTCCGTCCGCGAGAAGGTGCAGCGCATCGGCCGTCTGCTGCGGATGCATGCCAACCGCCAGGAGAATATCGAGATTGCCCATGCCGGTGACATCGTGGCCGTCGTCGGGTTATCGGATACGCGCACGGGCGACACGCTTTGCGACCGGAATAATCAGATCATCCTGGAGTCCATCGAGTTCCCGGCACCGGTGATCTCGATCAGCATCAAGCCTGAAACCCGGAATGACAACGACAAGATGGGCGAGGCGCTGCATCGGTTGGCGGAAGAGGATCCGACCTTTATCGTGCATTTCGACGAGGAAACCGAGGAGACCATCATTTCCGGCATGGGAGAGTTGCACCTCGAGGTTCTGGTTGAACGCCTGAAACGTGAATTCGGTGTGATCTGCGCTGTAGGCCGGCCGGAAGTCGCGTATCGCGAGACGGCGACGAACAAGGTCGAGGGCGACTACAAGCACTCCAAGCAGACCGGCGGCCGCGGCCAGTATGGTCATTGCTACCTGCGCCTGGAACCGACCGATCCGGGCCACCCGTTCGCGTTCGTCAACGAGGTCAAGGGCGGCAACATCCCCTCGGAATTCATCCCGGCGGTGGAAAAGGGTGTCATCAAGGCGATGGTGAAGGGCCCGTATGCGGGCTACCCCGTGGTCGATGTCAAGGTGACCGTGTACGACGGTTCGTCGCATGATGTGGACTCCAATGAATTCGCGTTCATCGAGGCCGCGCGTGTCTGTTTCCGGAATCTGTTCCTGAAGGGGCATCCGGAACTGCTCGAGCCGGTGATGTCGGTTGAAGTCATCACGCCCGAGGAGTATATGGGTGGTATAACCGGCTCGATCTGTTCGCGCCGCGGTCGTATCGAGAGCATGGATGACCAGCATGGACAGAAGGTGGTCCGCGGCATGGTGCCGCTGAGCGAGATGTTCGGCTATTCGAACGATCTGCGGACGATGACCTCCGGCCGTGGGTCCTTTACCATGCATTTCGAACGCTACGAGACGGTGCCGTTCTCGATCTCCGAGGAGATCATCAAGAAACGGCGCGACGCGAACAAGATCCGCTAGTTCCGGCATGGCAAGTGTGTGGGTGTGTGGGTATGTGAGTTCGATTCACCGCCCACAAACCCACAAGCGCACATACAAGCGGGGAGGTATGACGGCCTTGAATCTGCCTCTCGGTGCGCTTATGCAGGATCCGTCCATCCCGCTGTAGGTGCCGGTGCTGATCATTGCGCTGGTGATGGCGCTGGTGTGCCGTGGGGCCGGAGGGTGGCCTGCCGGATCGGCACCTCCAGGTGCTTTTCCCGCCCTGGCGTGGCTGGTGCGGGATGCCGACTGAGTGACAGCCCTGCTGGAGGCACCGGACGAGCCCGCCCTGCTTCTAGTGCTTCAGAAGGCATTCCTGGTCTGAGTGACTAAGGATATTCTGCTTGACGATATCTGCATCAATACGTTACACAACCCCTGTAGATGGTTCCAATGGATACAAATTCAAATTGCGGAGACGTATTATGGGATTGGCAAGGTTCGTGATTCTAATAGTGGTGGGGGTATCGCTGGTAGCCGTCGCAGGCGAAACTGTTTACGAGTACGACAGCAACAACCGGCTTAAGACCGCCAGTTACACGAATGGGGTTACGGCCCGCTACCAGTACGACCTTGCGCACAACCTGACCGGTATCGGGCAGGTGGCCGACACGGACGCGGACGGGCTACCCGATTACTGGGAAATCAAATATTTCGGCGACCTGACGACCACCGATGGCTCCGGCGACCAGGATGGCGACGGACTGAGCGACCTCGACGAGTATCTGGCTGCTACCGATCCCACCGCCGACGGTTCATCGTTTGTGTTCTTCAGCGGCGTCCCGCAACCATCGACCAACGTAATCCGCTGGGCGAGCGCCAGCAACCGAACCTATACCATCCATCACACGACCAACCTGCTGGAGTCCTTCAGTATGCTGGAATCCGGCATTGAGGGCACCCCGCCTGTTAACGAGTACAATCACACTGTTACCGCCCCCGCGAACTTCTACCGCGTCAACCTGGTAACTGACGGGGGTGCGCAGTGATCAAATATGCAACCACACTCTTGACGGCGGTTCTTCTTTCTGCCCCCATATTCAACACCACGGTGCAGGCTCAACTGGATGCTCCCGGGTGGGCCAACGGACAGGCCGAGCGCGTTGATCCGGGGCAACTGCTGCCTGATGCTGGCGGTGGCGACGTAAGCCCGCTGTCGGGGGGCACATCGGAACCAGCCGATGTTGCCGAGCTGGCAAGAGGCCTTCAGTATGATCCCCTGCGCATTTTCAATTACGTCCATAACCACATTGAATACACCCCGTACTTCGGGCTGCTCAAAGGCGCAAGCCAGACCCTGCTGGAGCGAAGCGGCAATGATTTCGATCAGGCGTCCTTGCTATTCAGCCTGCTGATCGAAAGCGGTTATTCGCCCGTTTATGTCTACGGGGCCATGCAGATCCCGATGTGGGATTATGACGCTTATGACCTGCCCAACTGGCTGGTCACGCAGGAATCAGCCATGGCGGTCGAGACCATCCTTGTCAATGGCGGCATTCCCTATGCGTTCTCGGCGCAGAACTACGCATTCACAGTTGACCGGGTATGGGTGGAAGTCGAGATCGACGGCCAGACCCGTAAGCTGGATCCGGCATTCAAGCGGCACTACGGGCAGACGGGCGAGATCCTATCCGACATGATGAACTATTCGCGCACAGCCCTGCTTGCGCAAGCTGGCGGCCAGTCCGGTAGCGACTACGTCCAGAATATGAGTGAAAGCACACTGTTCTCGTATCTTGACGGCTTGAGCACCAATCTGCTCAGCAGTCTTAACGCAAACCATGCGAATGCGGCCTTGGATGAGCTTCTTGGCAATATCGGAATCAACGCCGAGAGCGTGACCAACCTGTCGACCACGCTGCGGTTTACATCCAGCACGGTCACGAACTGGACGGCGATACCGGAGCAGTATTGCCATCGGGTAACGATCACGCATGGCAACGCCACCCCGGTGTCACAAAAGGTATCCGATCTTAACGGGCGGCGTCTCTCGATTACCTATGATGGTGGCCTGCAACTGGCCTCCGGCGGGCCGGTTTCGAATTTAACACAGATTGCCTCCACGATATCGGCATTTGATACGCCCACAGAAACCAGCAACACCATTACCCTGGCTGCTTCGCTGGACATCGCAACGAACGTGCCGATGGCAGGCTCGACCACCCCGACCAATCCGGTCTCGGTTTGCGCTGTCGATTTCGGCGTGGTCTACAATAATAAATCCCCCGGCAATATCGTGGAAGGGATGATCGACAGGCAGACAAACACGAGTTTCACTCGTATTTACCGCTATGAAGTCACACTCGCGAACAACACGTCCGGTGCCTACAGCCTGACCGCTGGCGGCGGAACCACCTACCTGGATCCGGGGCAGAGTTTCGATATAAAGGCCCGGTTCAACGGTCTGAACAAGACCCGCGGCACGAAGACGGCACAGGTCCAGGTCAGAGTCTACTATGCTGGTGAATATCAAGGTGGCTATGATATTGACCTGACCGGGCGGGTGGCGGAATTCCCGTCGGTCAATTTCAGTGGATTCAGTTCGGTGCTCGCCCATCTTGGAACCCCGGTCACGGAGACGTTGACGTTTCACAATAACGGCAGTCTTCCTTTGAGCATCCCGAGTGCCATGACGCTTTCTGGCGGCACACCGCAGCGGTTTGCGTTGGTTTCTGGCTATGGGGCGGGCACGGTCAATGCTGCGGGGTCGCGGGCGATTGCCTGGCGATTTGATGCTGCACAGCATGGGGTATTCAGCACGGGGCTGAGTTTTGATTTCGCCTATGATGGTCTGACATATTCCATGAACGGCGCACTTTCTCTACAGGGTGACGCCCGCTATGTACCGTCGATTGCCCAATCCTCCGATCTTGATTTCGGCATACGCACCTTTGGCTCCACGGCTACCGGCACCTGCGCCGTGCAGAATACACTTTTGCCCAGTGCACCGCTACCCACGATCCAAATCCTGAGTGCGACCATAACCGGACCCGATGCCGCCCGTTTCAGCATCAGCTCCGGTGGACAAGCTGGCACCCTGGCCGCGGGCGCCATGCGCATGATTGAGGTGAATTACCACACCACGCAAACCGGATCGCATACGGCCAATGTGAAAGTTGCTTACAACTACGACGGCCTTGATTACTACCTCGAAATCCCCCTATCCGGCACCACCCAGTCCGGGCCGCTGGCCACGCTCTGGCTCGACGATGAAGCCGTTGTTGTCGAGACCGGCCCTGTGTCGGCAGAAGCCAGCCTGACCATCCAGATTGATCACCCTTACGCCGCCTATACCAACACCTACGCGGATGCGACCGTTACCTACCCCCTCAAGCGCGGCGGGACCTACGCGG
>JAIFLS010000080.1 GCA_020048935.1 bacterium
GGCGCAAGTATCTGAAACCGTGCTACACGACGATTTACAAGCCCATCCGCGATGCCGGTCACTACGTCTATATGCACACAGACGGCCATATCTGGGAGATTATTCCGGACCTGGTGGAAGCCGGGGTCAACATCGTCAACCCCCAGATCCGTGCCAACGGGCTGGACAACCTGGTCAGGGTGTGCAAAGGAAAGGTCTGCGTAGCCCTCGATCTCGATCGCCAGATGTTCCCGTTCTGCACACCAAAGGATATCGACGCGCATGTCCGCGAGGCCGTCGAGGCGCTCGGCTCACCCGAGGGAGGACTGTGGCTCTGCGCCGAAGTCGGGCCTGACGTCCCGCTGGCCAATATCGAAGCCATCTGTTGCGCCCTCGAGAAATACCGGACATTTTTCGGGTGATGCCCCTCCGCAGGTGGATGCATAGCCGTTGCCGGACCTCTGGTAACTGGCCATGATAATTCAAAAGAACAATGAGTACACGCGACAACTGTATTCTCAACGGGATGCCTGTCGAAAGCTACAAAGTGATGCTGGATGAGTATCTGGATGAGTATCGCCGGTTGTGCGCGGACGCCCCGGAGTATAATCGAATTCATCGGGAAGCCCGCCGCCCGCTGGGGTGGGCGCGAACAGGGTGGTTAACGATATAAGGCGCTGGCTGGTGCCGCGGTAAGCGTGTTGTAATGGCGCATCGCCATTCGCCACCAGGGGGACAGCTCCTCGTCCGGCGTCAGCCACAACCGCTTGTGAAGCGCCACGACTGAAGGCTGGTGATTCATCAGGGCCTGCTTCTCGCGGGCGGTCAGCGTTTCCGGCCCGTTCTTGAGAAGCCGGGTCTGCAGATTCTCGAACGGTTCGCTGATGCGCTGGGTTCTCGACGACCGTTTCAGTATCCCCGCATGCGCGGCATTCAGGTAGGGATCCAGAACGATCCGCATCAATCCGTAATTCGCCCGCAGGGGTTGCGGGGGAGGGAAATGTTTCCGGCATTCCGCGATGTTCTTCTGAAGATGAGAGATCACCGCCGGGGGATGGCTCTCATATGGCGTCAGGAAGATGCCCAGCCGTCGAAACCAATCCCCCAGCGCTTCGCTGCCCAGCACCACGGAGAGCGGCACGCTGCAGATCAGGCTGATCCAGATGGGTGCCAGCCACCAGAAGAAATCGGAGCGGATGGAATAGGCGATGATTGCCCACGCGCAACCGATGACCGTGTGACTGGCGTG
Organism: bacterium; assembly: GCA_020048935.1. Taxonomy (GTDB): domain Bacteria; phylum Verrucomicrobiota; class Kiritimatiellia; order UBA8416; family UBA8416; genus UBA8416. Next base: position 1,229 of record JAIFLS010000080.1, read on the forward strand.
CGTGAGGATCGCCTCCTGCCACGATGCGCCTTTTGGTCCGGTGCGCTTCTGGCCCAGCCACGAGACTTCCTGTCCGAGCCATGTTCCGATCACGGCCTGCGTATTGAAAAGCATCTGCACGGGGGCCATCAGCATCGAGAGGCACTGTTCGAGTGCAATCCCAGCCACGATTCTGGCGACGCCCCCGAAGCCTAGCCTCAGTGACGGACGGAATACCGCCAGCAGCAGACCGTAGAGCTTGGGCGCGAGCAGCATGATTACCGTGACGACAAAGAGCCCGAACGCAAGGCGGATGCCGCCGATATCGAGAAAGGAGGTCAGGCCCACGTCATGGTCGAAGCGCCGGAACGCCTCCCGCTGGACTTCCTGGGAGGCGTGTATCGTTCCCAGGATAAGAAACAGGAACCAGAGGAGACAGGAGAGGTAGGACATGATGCCGAGTGTCAGGTGCAGCTTGTTGATCCCGTGAAGGCCGCGCGAGAACAGCAGCCAACTGTGCTGCAGGTTCCCGCGGCACCAGCGCCGGTCGCGCTTGGCGTTATCGATGAAGGTCGGAGGCACGCCCTCGAAACTGCCCGGCAGTCCGGCGGCCAGCCATACGGCGTAGCCCGCCTTGCGCATCAGGGCCGCTTCGACGTAGTCGTGGCTCAGGAACCGTGCATGTTTCTGTGCGCCGGGTATGGCGGGCAATGCACAATGCTCGATGAACGGATGCAGGCGGATAATCGCGTTATGGCCCCAGTAGTTGCCCTCGCTCATCTGCCAGAAGTTCATGCCGGCGACAAATGCGGGACCATACACGGCCGAGGAAAACTGAATGAGACGGGCAAAGAACGTGGTGCCGCCGGTGAGCTGTGGCGCGGTCTGGATAATCCCCGTTGCCGGATTGGCGTCCATCATGGCGACCAGGCGGTTGATCGTATCGGCATCCATCAGGCTGTCGGCGTCAAGGATTACCATGTAGCGGTAGCGCTTGCCCCAGCGTCGGCAGAAGTCGCTGATGTTCCCGCTTTTCTTGTTCAGGGACAGGACCCGCTTGCGGTAGAAGATCTTGCCGAAGCCCTTGAGCTGCTTGCACAGCTCCACCCATGAAACCTCCTCCTCGATCCATTTGTTCGCGTCCGCGGAGTCGCTAAGGATGAAGCAATCGAACTGCTTGATGAATCCACGGCGGGTCAAGTCCAGATACATGGTCCGCAATCCCTCGTAGACGCGGCTGACATCCTCGTTGCACACCGGGAACACGAGGGCGGTCACCGATGCCGGATCCGGAACGGCCTCTGCCGGGGTGAACCGGGCGACATTGACGGGATCCCCCTTGAGAATCATGATGAAGCCGACCGTCGCCTGCATAAAGCCGAAGGTCACCAAGGCGAACAACGGCAGAAACAGGAACAGGAGTACCCATTCAAGCGGGGTCATGCCCCCGCGCCAGAGGATGTCCGCCATGACCCAGCAGGCCAGGGACGTCAGGAACAGTATCGAGGAAAAGAAAATTCCGCGCCGCAATCCGAGCAGGGCGGGACGATACGACGTGGTGACGCATAAGTGTTCGGGTGTTGTCATCGGGTCAGGAAGAAGAGTGCAGCCAGGATAAGAAGGTATACGGTCCAGGCAAAGACCATCTTTAGAAACGGCCATCGGGCAAATGTGGCTATGGTTTCGCCGGCGAGCTCCGGAAGCATGCCCATGTCAATATCACGGGGAACCATGCGACTGACGGAAAGGTCCGGACCGGCCCGCACGGACGAGACCCGTATGGCCTTCATCATTTCCTCGGGAATATCCTCGGTTTCCATGAACGCATACGGCCATCGGATACCGGAATCCGAAACCAGTAGCGCCAGGCGGGCCTGCGTCTCAAGCAAATCCTCGTTGCCATCCGGCACGGTGTTTACCGGCAAAAGTTTCCGGAACCAGTCACTCATCCGCCGGTGGCATTCCTCCACGGCCAGGGTCTCGATAATCCCGGATGACACAGGCTTGTACGGTGTGAGGCGGGTGGCCACGGTCTGAAGGACTTGTTGAATCAGCTGCGCACGGTGGATGCGGCTGTCAACGCGATGGGCTCGCAGGTAGTTTTCCACCTTCTCGTACGCGAGGTTCCAATCCTGGATGCTGCCTGCGGATCGTTCTAGATATCGGGATGCGTCCATTGATAAACCCATGTTTCGGTCAGCGGCCCGTCGCCGGTAGATAGCGTACATCGCAGTTCTGCCGGAAGATTTGTCGAGGCCGCCTCGACATCGAAAAAAGCCCTCCACGTTTGCGCGTATTCATTCCTTTGCAGGAACGACCCCAGGACGCGCGCCCTGTCTACCGCCAGATCCATACGGATGTCCTCAAGTTTTACATCCGGATTGTGCGACGGACGGGAAAAGTCCAGGATGAAACGCATGGCGCGCCGGTTATAGCTGATTTCCGAAACACGGGTCGAAACCGTTCTGCCCAAAGTGCGCGGCGGCCAGTCCTGATTATCCAGGAACCAATGCATGCGATAGGAAAAGTCAAGCCGATCGCCGGCCTTCACCTGGCGCGCAGGCACAAAGAACAGATTCACGTTGTCCCCGTACTCGAATACGGAGGGAAGTTCCACCAGCCGGAGCTCGCCCTTGCCCCAGGCTTCGCCGGACGGCTCGACCCATGCGCTGGGCCGCAGGTGGTAAAGCGCCTCCAGATCCTCGTAGCTGCCAAATGCACGGTCGCGCTGGAAAAGCCCGAACCCCTTCGGGTTCTCATCGGTGAAGGAGGACCAGCGAAACTGGTTTGTCTCATTCACCAACGGACGCCATAACCACTCTCCCGCTCCGGTGTGGATCAACGCCCCGTCGGAATCGTGAACTTCCGGGCGAAAATCCCCGAACTTGTAGGGGGTGTTCTCCCCGTACCAGAACATGCTGGTCAACGGGGCGATGCCCGGGTTGTTGACGTCCTTCCTGAAAAAGACGCTGATCCGTACATCAACGACCGTTGTTGCACCTGGCCTGATCAGGAATTCCGCCGCGCCAACCGCGCTTTCGGAATCGAAAATCCCCCAGACGCGGATCTGTTCCGCAGTCCGATCCGGTTGCTCCGCCCAGAAGTGAGTGAACCTGGGAAATTCCTCGCGCTCATCCTCGGCAATCCGGATTCCAAATGCACGGGAGGAAAGCCCGTAAATCGCGTCCTTAGCCAGTGTCCGGAAGTAACTGGCACCCTGGAAGACAATTAACTCATCAAGATAATCGGGCTTGTTCAACGGATAGTGGATCCGGAATCCGCTGAACCCCGCATCGTGCGGAACCCGCCCGTTGATTTCCACGTCCTTGTATTCAAACATTTGCGTATTGAATTCGACCGGGGTGACAACCTCCCCCTCAACCAGATTCACATCGATCCGGTCCTTCTGAAGTCCACCGGGATGAAAGAACTGCAACTGGAAGGGAGCCCTCTCCATTCTCCAGACGGATTCACGAGGAGCGAACCGGATGTTGCGTAAATCATCATAAGAAAGGTTTCTGAGAACCTTCGGCAGGGCTTTAGGGGGCGAATACGGCGTCAGGGACAATGCGCCCGCCATCGTAACGGCGGTATCGAAATTCCATACCGTCATGACATCCGGCGTCTCTGCGCGGGAACGCAAGACTGCCGTCGACATGCACAATAGAATAATAAGCGAAAGGATGAAGGGGTTATGCACGTCTGCGAAGGTAACAGAAGCCCCCTCGGAAAAGCAAGAACCGAATAGGAATAAACCGCATCCCATAAGTGGGATGTTTTGGTTATTATGCTGCCAATGGGTTGCTTGTAAATTAATTGACACGCCTCTTGTGCTGCCGTAGCTTGCGCTGTGAGACCCCCTTGATATCCATGAGAGATGAGCCATTCAATGAGCGAACCCATCCAAAAGCAGCCACCCCCTGATATCGCTGGCACGCCCGATCCCGGTCAGAGCCGGCTGATTGAACGCGGCTACGGAATGTTCATCCGTTTCGACAGGCAGCATCACGCGGAAAAACTGCGCTTGCGGATTACCAGGGCCTCCGCGCCGCCAAGCATCCACATGGTGACCGTTTCCTGCCATCATGTTTTATAATAGAGGCACTTGCAGAGTACATGATGATACACAACGGGAGTCTCGCTGTCCTCCCGCCCGTCTAGTCACGCTCTTTTCAAGAAATGCTTCGCTATGCACCCTCTCATGCGCAGCGGACGCCGAGGACGGCGTCCCTCCCGGTGTTTATCGGTCTCAATGTCCGAAAATGTCAGTCTCAATGTCCGAAAATATCACTGACTCATTCACAACAATTTGGCTTCCCGCCCCCTTCAGAATTTGGTATAACCAAGGCTCAAGTTGATGTTTGCGTGATAATGCGTTTTGGTGATTCAGGAGGTTTGTTGCAATGAAAACCAGTATATTCGGAATTGGCAATGTTGTACGAGCCAGACTGCTTAACGTCACCTGGGACGTCAGCCCCGGCGCGGTCGGTGCCGGTAACAGCGCCGTAACGGGCGGAACTGGAACTTGGAACACGGCCAACGGGAACTGGACCATCGATGGCGGCTCCAACAACATCGCCTGGGTCAACGGCAACAACGACACGGCCATCTTCGGCGGCACGGCTGGCACGGTCTCGCTGGGCGAGGGGATCACCGTCGGCGGGCTCATCTTCACGTCCGCGTATACTGTGAACAGCAACACCATCACCTTCGGTGTGGCCGGGACCATCTCGAACACGGTGGCGGCGACGATTGCCTCCGCCCTTGCGGGTGGCGTGTCTATCACCAAGTCCGGTGGCGGCACGCTGACCCTCTCCGGAGCCAACACCTACTCCGGCGGTACGGTCATCAATGCGGGCACGATTAGTTTCGGCGCCAACAACGATAGCTACCTTGGTGCCACATCCGGCGGAATTACTTTCAGTGGCGGCCGAATTACCTATTCGGATGACTTTGTATTGAATCGCGCCGTCACGGTCAACGCAAACTGGGCTCTGGATAACCGGATTACCGTGAACGGGGTGCTCTCCGGCAGTAGCTCCATCTCGCAGTCGGGTGCCGACGTTGTTACATTCGCGAATGCCAACAACACGTTCACGGGCACAATTAATTCCGGCTACGCAATGTCCTTCGCCAGCCTCGGGGATTCCTTTAATCCGATCAACAATATCTACAACGGCGGGATTTTCACTTGGACCGGTGGTGCGAAAACGCTCGACCTCCGTCCGTTCACCTTGAACGCCGCCGGCGCCGCCACCCTGAACAGTAGTGGCAGCGGCGCTTGTGATTCAGCAACCCTTGGCCATCACCGGCGCGGCGGGCGCTAGGACGCTCTCCTTGGGAGGCTCCTATACCGCCAGCGCCAACCGATTCGCCGGTAACATCACCGACGGTACGGGTTCGGTTGTCAGCCTTACCAAGGGCAGCGGCAACAACATATGGGCATTGTCCGGCATCAACACCTACACCGGCACGACGACAATGTCCTATGGAGATGATAACGGCATTCTGGTTTTTCAGGGCATGCAGGCGCTTTCGCCTTCCACCTCGCTGAATCAGAACCAAGGTGGTTCTAACCAACGCGCGGGTACCATCAGGTTCCTGGACGACTCCGCCACACCCGCCTCGCGCTCGGGAGTCAATCTGAATTTCAGCAACATCGAAGGCGTGGGAACGGGTGATCTCCGGTATTGGATGAGGGCGTTCGTTGGTAACAACAGCACAGCCAACGGCGGCACCAGCGCCAGCACGCAGACCGGCAGCACCATCCAGTTGGGCAATCTGAATCTTACCGAGGGTAATACCGCTTCAACGGGCGGGGGGCTCTGGTTGTCCGGTGCGAACGGCTACAAGCTCCAGATCGCCAATGTGAACATCAACTTGCAGGCAGCAACCGCTAGCAACTGGAATGCCACGTTGCTGGCTAATGCACCCCTGACCGTCACCGGGAACGTGCAGCAGGCCAATGACGCCGCTGTTGGAAGCACGACTACGCTTCAGTTGGACGGCACCGCCAGCGGCAGCCTGATTTCCGGCAATATCCTGAACTCTGCGGGCGGAAGGCTCATGAATGTCTCAAAGGCCGGCACCAGCACCTGGACCCTCTCCGGCGTGAATGGCTACACTGGCGGCACAACTATTGCCACCGGCAAGTTGCTCTTCAGCGGAGCCAATGCGCTGCCCACGACCGGCTCGGTTGCCGTGGGTGCGGCCGGCCACCTCAGCCTCGCCGACGGCACCGCGCGGAATCAGACCGTTTCAGCCCTCACGCTGACCAGCCTGGGCAGCCTCTCCTTCGATTGGACGGGCGACAGCACCGGCGATCAGTTGACCTCCACGGCGGACGTCGCGACCTCCGCGGGGCGGCAGCGTCACGCTCCTCACGGGCGGTGCGGGTAGCAGCCTGAACAATGCGAATTACTATCTGGCCAACCCCACGGACTTCCTGGCCATACTTACCAAGGCGGCCACCACGGTGTCCGTGGGCAGCTTCACCAGCCAGACGCCGCTTACCACGTTCTACTGGCAGGGCAACAAGCTGGCGGCGGGAGCGGTGAGCGGCGTGGACAATGCCTGGGCACTCTCCGACGGCACCAAAGGCAACTGGTCCTCGACCACCACCAACTACACCGTCACCGCCCTCACCCCAGGTGCCACGGCGGATGTCATTTTCGCAAATGGCCAGGCCGGAAAAACCCAGCAGAGCACCGTTCTGGGCGCGGATGTCACGGTCAAAGGCCGGAAAAACCCAGCAGAGCACCGTTCTGGGCGCGGATGTCACGGTCAAGAGCGTGACGATCGACGACGGCACGGCGGTGACGATTGCTGGTGCAAACGGTGCTGTGCTCACGTTGATGGGCACCTCAGGCACCGCCGGTACCGTGGCCTCGCCCGGCAGCGCCATTTCGGTCACCCCGAATGCCGCAAGCCCGACGATCAGCAGCAGGGTTATCCTCGGTGCGGACCAAACCTGGCATGTCGCCAGCGGCAAGACCCTGACCGTCAGCGGCATCGTGGGCGGCAACTTCGGGCTTACCAAGGCAAGCACCGGCACCCTGACCCTCTCCGCCTTGCCGGAA